>JASLIH010000638.1 GCA_030152105.1 Actinomycetes bacterium | reverse complement strand
GGCTCACGAGGACGCGACGCTCATGACTGGACCGTCGATTTTGAGATCTGAGTACAGCGGCAGGCCCGCCGGCCCGAGGTCCGGCGGGCCCAGGTCGTGCTCCACTTTGCCCGGGCTCGTGGCGCCCACGTGCCCCGAGGGCACCACGAGCCCTTGATCTTGTGACGTCCGGTCGGCCCCCGCTGTGCCGCTGCACGCGGCCGGAACGTTAGGTCCGGTCCAGGGCCTCCTGGATCTGCTGGGTCGCGGTGTTCGCCGCGTCTTGGACCGACTTCTTGCCGGTGGAGATGTCCACCAGCGTGTTCTGGAGGATGCGCTGGCCCTCAACCGAGGCCCAGTTCTTCGACGTCGGGACGAACCACGAGTTCTGCGACGCCTTGAAGGACGGGTCGTCGGCCTTCAAGCTGAGCAGGGTCGTGGTGTTCGGGATGACGCCCACACTGTTGACCAGGCTGGTCTGGACCGCAGTGTTCGTATAGGCGCTGATCCACTCGCGGGAAAGGTCCTGCTGCTTCGACTTGATCGGGATGGACAAGTGCGAGCCGCCGAGGAAGGCCGGCGCGGTCTGGCCTGCGTTGATCGACGGGAGAGCGAACTGCGCGAGCTTGTCGACCAACTTCGGGTCGCCGCCCTTGTCCTTGTTCCCTACCTCGCCGAGCTCCCAGGCAGCGCCGTAGAACATGGCGATGTTCTTCTGACCGCCCATCCGGTAGGCCTGGTCGGCCTCCTCACCCCGTGGATCCGCCTTCGAGTACTTCGACTGCAGCTCCTTGAAAAGCTCCAGGCCCTTGATCGACCCGGGTGAGTTGACGTTGGCCACCCACTTGCCGCCGGCGAACTCGGCCCATGGCTGCTGTACACCCTGGTCCGAGATCAACGTCCCAGCGAGATACCAGTGCTGGCCGGGGATGTAAAACGCAGAGAAGTTCTTGATCTTCGACGCGAACTTGGCGTTGAGCTTGTCCGCGTCTGCTTTCAGCTCGTCCATGCTCGTGGGCGGGGCCGTGATGCCCGCCTGCTCGAACATGTCCTTGCGGTAGGTGATCACCCGGCTGCCGGCGTAGTAGGGGACGCCGAAGACCTTGCCGTTGTACGTTCCCGCGTCCGCGAGGCTCTTTAGCCAGGTTTCCGAGTTCGGGAACTCGGCCTTGTTGGGTGTGAGGTCCGCCAGTGCTCCGCTCGCGGCGAAGCCGGACGTCCAGGTGTTACCCAGCTCAGCAACATCGGGCGGGGTGTTACCGGCGAAGGCGGTGGTGAGCCGCTGCTGGCCGTCGACCCACTGCAGGGTCGTGACCTTCACCTGGACCTTGGGGTACTTCTGGTTGAACAGTGTGGTGGCCTGGGTGACGATGGGCGCCCACTTCTCGCCCGAGGCGTCCTGCATCAGCCACACGTTCAGCGTGCCCGTCCGCTCAGCGGCCGAGGACGCACTGTCGTCATCTCCGCCGCAAGCAGCGAGGACGAGCGAGGCCGCGGCAAGACCGGCCGCCGCGGCGAGGAGCTTCTTCTTCACGCCATTCCTCCCGGATGCTCCGGAACTCCTGCACTTCGGGTTGTCTGCACCCCGGCGAGGGCACTCGCTCACCCCCGCGGGGGACCGCCTACCGCCCCCGTTCCGGCCGATTATGGCTGGTCCGGGCGGTGCATGGTCACCAGCGGAGGCGTCTGCTTGACTGACCCAGGCGTAGCGACCTAGCGTTCAGGAATCTAACAGGAAACTTTCCTAATGGATACGGGGTCTTATTACGATGCCGCAACGACCTGGCACACCCCGGCTGCTACGCGCGATCAACGACCGGGCCGCCCTCGAACTCCTGCTCGAGCGGGGACCGTTGACTCGGCCCCAGCTCGGCGCGCAAACCGGGCTGTCCAAGCCCACCGCGTCCCAGCTGCTGGCGAGGCTGGAAGCGCGCGGGCTGGTGCATTCCGTCGGCGAGCAGGAGGGTGGGCGGGGGCCTAACGCCCGCCTCTACGCGGTGAAGCCGTCGGCAGCCTACGTGATCGGCATCGATGTGGGCCCCAATCGGATCGAGGCCGCCGTCGCCGACATCACCGGTGAGGTGACCGGGCACAGCGACCTCGCCACCAAAGGTGCCGCCGATCCGGTCGCCGTCGTGCATCAGGCGGTCGAGCGCGCGGCTGAGCACGCCCGTATCGGGCTGGGACAGGTCAGCCAGATTGTGATCGGTACACCGGGCCTGGTCGATCCGGAGAGCGGCGACATCGGCTTCGCCTGGGACCTGCCGAGCTGGCATCGCGGGCTGCTGGATGCCTTGCGAAGTGACCTGCGTCGCATGGTCACACTCGAGAACGACGTGAATCTTGCCGGTGTCGCCGAGCAGCACCATGGCGCTGGACGAGACCATGACAACTTCGTCCTGCTATGGGTGGGTCGCGGCATGGGACTCGCGACCGTCCTCGGTGGCCGGTTGCATAGGGGTACGAGCGGCGGCGCTGGGGAGATCGGTTGGCTGCCGGTGGCCGGTACCGACGCGCCGACAGGCGATCGGCGCCCGGGCGCCCTCAAAGGTGGTTTCCAGGCGCTCGTCGGGCCGGAGCCGGTCGAGGATCTGGCCCGGCGGTACCGCCTGCCAGCCGATCCGGCAGACGGACCGGCGGCGGCCGCTGTCGCGGTCCGAGCCGCGGTCGAGGCGGGAGAGTCCGGCGAAGGGTTTCTTGTCGAGCTGGCACAGCGGCTGGCGCTCGGTGTGGCCTCGGTCTGCCTCGTGGTCGATCCCGGCCTGGTGGTACTCGCCGGCGAGATCAACCGAGCGGGTGGGTGGGTCCTCGCGCGGCGGGTGGAGGAGGCGGTCAGCCGGATCTCGCCGGTACGGCCGCGCGTTGTCCCGTCCACCGTCAACGGCAACCCGGTGCTCCGTGGGGCGCTTTTGACCGCCCTGGAGACCGCTCGCCAGGAGATCTTCAGCACGACCACCGAACCGATCGAGTCCGCCGGGCAATCCGAGGAACCCACTGAGTTCACCGCCGTGCGTGCCGAGCCTGCGACCTGACCAGGGAGTGCGAGGCGCGGCATGGGCCAGGCATAAAGAACGCCCGTCAAAATGGCGGTTCGTCGGGCGGCCCAGTGTCTTCGACAGTCCCACACGCAGGGATGATTGGCCCGATCTGCTGAGGTTCCTGCGCGTATTGCTTGCCGATGGGGCTGGTCCAGATAAATCGGCCTTCCTCTGGCTGGTCGAGCTGCCATCCCCAGCGAGTCTTCAGGTCGTGAGGTGGATCGCACGGCGTGCCGAGGTTGGTCTGCGCGGTAGGCCCCTCCGGATGGGGGATCGTGTGGTCGACCTGGCAGCGGTGCGCTGGCATCGTGCA
>JASLIH010000336.1 GCA_030152105.1 Actinomycetes bacterium | reverse complement strand
GTAGATGGCCCGCAGGTCGTCGGCCGACTTGAAGGTGCCGTCCTCGTTGGCCGCCCGCTTCCAGGGCACGTTGGCCGCGCCGGGGATGTGGCCGCCGCGCAGGGCGCCCTCCTGCGGGTAGTCGGGCATGGCCAGCAGCTCGCCCGAGTACTCGCCGGGCGAGCGCACGTCGACCAGCCGCCCGCCGAAGCGGACGTGCTGGAGGACCTGGTCGCGGAAGACGCGGATGACCGTGTCGTCGCGGTCCACCACCGGGTAGTCGGCCGGCTCGCGGCTCGGCACCTCGGTGGTCATGGGCCGGCCCTCCTCCACCCACTTCTGGCGGCCGCCGTCGAGCAGCCGGACGTCGTGGTGGCCGAACAGGGTCGACACCCACAGGGCGTAGGCGGCCCACCAGTTGAAGTTGTCGCCGTAGAACACGATCGTGGTGTGACGCCCGATGCCCTTGGACGACAGCAGCCGGGCGAAGCCCTCGCCGGTCACGTAGTCCCGCTCGACCGGGTCGTTGAGGTCCAGGTGCCAGTCGATCTTGACCGCGCCCGGGATGTGCCCGGTCTCGTACAGCAGCACGTCCTCGTCGGACTCGGCCACCACCAGGTTGGGGTCGTCCAGGTGCTCGGCCAGCCAGGCCGTCGTCACCAGGCGCTCCGGGTGGGCGTAATCGCCGAGCTTGGGGGCCGGGTCGAGCTCCGCCGCTGTGGTCACGGGTCCTCCTTGAGAGTGTTCGCCGGTTGTCGGCCCCCACGATAGCGCCGTCCCGTGAGAACCTTCCCCCCGACATCATGGAGGAGGCCACATGCGCCTGAGCACGTTCGCGGGAACCGACGTCGGGCGGACCAGGTCCGGCAACGAGGACAGCTATGTCTGCGGCCGGACCGTGTTCGCGGTGGCCGACGGCCTCGGTGGCCACCAGGGCGGCGAGGTCGCCTCGGCGGCCGCGGTCGAGCCACTGGCCGCCCTCGACGGCCGCGAGTTCGCCGACCCCGCCGAGGCGGCCGAGGCCCTGGCCGGCGCCATCGCCAAGGCGAACTCGGCCATCCTCGACCAGGCCTCCGGCAACCCAAGCCTGTGGGGCATGGGCACCACCGTCACCGCCGCCGCCGTCGCCGGCGACCACCTCCAGCTCGCCCACGTCGGCGACAGCCGCGCCTACCTCCTCCGCGACGGCTCGTTCGGCCAGGTCACCACCGACCACACCGTCGTCGGCGAGCTCGTCCGCCGCGGCCGCCTCACCCCCGCCCAGGCCGCCGTCCACCCCGAACGCAGCATCCTGACCCGCGCCGTCGGCCTCGACCCCCGCATCCCCGTCGACACCCCCGACCCCATCGACCTCCGCCCGGGCGACCAGGTCCTCCTCTGCTCCGACGGCCTCACCGAAGCAGTTCCCGACCCCCAGATCGCCGAGCTCCTCACCGCCAACCCCGACGGCCACGCCGCCTGCCGCGCCCTCATCGACACCGCCAACAACGCCGGCGGCCCCGACAACATCACGCTCATCATCATCCGAGTCGAGTGACGCCCCCGCGGCCAGGCGCCGGCGATCCGCCGGGCATGGAGATGCTGGTCCGGCTGGGGCGGCGGGAGGAGATCCCGGAGGTGCTGGCGCTGTGGCGCGAGGGGGGCTCGCCGCCGGCTACCACCACGGCACCCGGGCCGGCCGCTACCTCCGCAACCCTCGGAGCCCTCCGCTGGCCGGGTCAGACCCGGCGGAGCACCGTGACCACCTTGCCGAGGATGCGCCCGTCGGGGCCGAACGGGATGGGCTTGTACTGCTTGTTGGCGGGGAGCAGGCGGACCCGGCCACCGTTGCGGGAGAAGTGCTTGATGGTGGCGCCGTCCTCGGTGCCGGGAACCAGCGCGGCCACGATGTCGCCGTTCTGGGCGTCGCGTTGCTCGCGGACCACGACGTAGTCGTTCTCGGCGATCTGGGCGTCGATCATCGAGTCGCCGCGCACCCGGAGCATGAACAGGTTGCCCTCGCCGACCAGCTGGCGGGGCAGTACGAAGTTCCCGTCGACCCGCTGCTCGGCCAGGATCGGCGACCCAGCGCGGATCTCGCCGACCAGCGGAACCGGGACGTTCGGGGACTCGCCCCGGAGCTGGATCGAGCGGTTCTTGCCGGCGTCGCGGCGGATCAGGTTCAGCGCCTCGAGCTTGTCGAGCCAGTAGCCCACCGTCCCGATGGAGCTGACGCCGATGGCCGCGCGGATCTCGCGCACCGTCGGGACCAGCCCCGTGGCCGCGTGCGACTCCCGGATGAAGTCGTAGATCTTCTGGCCGGTCGCGCCCAGCTCGCCGTTCGTCACCAGACCACCCATCCACCCACCCACTCGTCATGCGTCGGCTTCGGTCGGGATGCCCGTTGCGTCCCTTAATGCTGCACGCCCGAAGGGTGCGAGACAAGGGTATGCCGTCACCCCGACGAACCGGTGAAGCTTTCCACAGCCGGGAGCACGAACCGCATCGTCGTCCCCTGCCCAGGGGCGCTCGCGGCGGTGATCCGGCCGCCGTGCGCCTCGACCAGGCTCCTGGCGATGGCCAGACCGAGCCCGGCCCCGCCCGAGTCGGCCGACTTCACGAACCGGTCGAACACGTGCGGCAGGTCGCGGGCGTCGATCCCGGGCCCGGTGTCGGCGACGGTGAAGGCGACGCCACCCGGGGCGGGCTCGACCACGACCCGCACCGCCCCGCCCGACGGCGTGTGGCGGATGGCGTTGGTGAGGAGGTTGGCCAGGACCTCGCCGATCCGTACCGGGTCGACATCCACCTCGGGGACGGGGCCGGCGGCGCGACAGTCGAGCCCGACGCCGGCCCGGTCCGCCCTCGACCGGAACGCGGCCGCCGCGTCCTGGGCCAGGGCGGCCGGGTCGATCCGCTCCCGGTGGAGCCGCAGGACGCCGGCCTCGGCCGTCGACAGGGTCTGGAGGTCGTCGAGCAGCCGAGCCATCACCGCCGTCTCCTCGAGGACCGGGCCCAGGTGGGCCTCGTCGGGCGGGTAGACGCCGTCCAGCATCCCCTCGACGTTGCCCCGGATCACCGACAGCGGCGTCCGGAGCTCGTGGGCGACGTCGGCCAGCAGGGCGCGGCGCTGGGTCTCGTTGGCCTGGAGCCGCTCCGTCATCTGGTTGAACGAGCTGGCCAGACGGCCCACCTCTCCGGGTCCCCGCACCTGGACCCGGGTCGAGTAGTCCCCTCCCGCGACCCGGTCGGCGGCCTCCATCACGTCCCCGATCGGTGCCGCCATCCGCCGCACGGCCCGCCCGGCCAGGAACGCCACCCCGAGCAGCCCCAGGATGATCAGCGGGAACGGCGTCCCCGACCAGCCCCTGCCCCCGCCCCCCGGCCCGAACCCCCCGCCCCCGCCGGACCACCGCCACGCGAACCCGCCGGCCACGAAGAAGAACCCGAGGACCAGCGCCACCACCAGCCCCACCCGCCGCGGGAACCGCCGCGGCCCACTCCCCCAGGCAGGCGGGAACGGCTCCCCCTCCGGCCACCACGGCGGCCGCCGCCCAGGCCGGTACCCCCCCGGCGGGTGGCGGCGGTGGCGCCTCCCGGCCGGGCCCCTGTCAGGCATCGGCGAACCGGTAGCCGACGCCGTGGACGGTGAGGAGGTAGCGGGGGTGGCCGGGGGTTGGCTCGATCTTCTTGCGGAGGTTCTTGACGTGGGCGTCGACCGCCCGCTCGTAGGACTCGAAGGCGACGCCGTGGACCGCGTCCAGGAGCTGGCCGCGGGTGAACACCCGGCCCGGCTCGCGGACCATCGCGGCCAGGAGCTGGAACTCGGTCGGGGTGAGCTCGACCGGCCGGCCGCCGACCGCGACCCGCATGCGGGGCAGGTCGACCTCGACGTCGGCGACCCGCAGGACCTCGGCGCGACCGGACCCGGCCGCCTCGGTCCGCCGCAGGACCGCCCTGACCCTGGCCACGAGCTCCTTGGGGCTGAACGGCTTGACCACGTAGTCGTCGGCGCCCAGCTCCAGGCCGACGATCCGGTCGGTCTCGTCGCCCCGGGCGGTCAGCATCACGATCGGGACGTTGGAGACACGGCGCAGGCCCCGGGCCACGTCCAGCCCATCACGCCCGGGCAGCCCCAGGTCGAGGACGACCAGGTCGGGCCGGGACCGCCGGGCCTCGGCCAGCGCCACGTCCCCGTCCCCGGCGACCGCCACCTCGAACCCGGCGTGCTCGAGGTAGTCCCGCACCAGCCGGGCGATCTTGCTCTCGTCCTCGACGACCAGGATCCTCTTCACGGTTGGCCTCCCAGCTCGCCCGAAGCCTGACGAGGCGGCGGGGCGGAGGCAACCCTCCGCCCCGCCCGGCGCCTGGTCGGGCGCCGGTCCAGCTCGTCCCGGCTAGACGGTCCCGGGGTCGGTCGGGGTCTCCCGGGTGGCGCTCCCGCTGGGAGTGTCATCCGGACCGGCCGGCGTCCCGGGCTGCTCGTGCAGGCGCCGGTGGTACTCGTCGAACGCCGCCGGGCCGCCGCCCCATGGGCCGGGATGGCCGTACCCGCCCGGGCCTCCGGGACCGCCCGGGCCCCAGCCACCAGGCCCCCACCAGCGGGGACCGCCCCAGCGGCCGCGGAAGAACGCTCCACGCACCAGCAGCACGATCCCGATGATGAACAGTGGGAACAGGATCAGCCCGAACGGGAACCCGAACCCTCGGCCGTAGCCGTACCCGTAGCCGTGCCCGACGACCCTGACCACCTGGGCGCCGCTCTCGCTGTGGGCCAGGTCCCGCGAGATCCCCTCGTCGACCCCGGCGTTGAAGGCCGCGAACCCGATCCCGACCATGGCCACGATGGCGAGGATCACCGCCCCGACCACCATCGTCCGTCGCATCACATTCCTCCTCGTCTGACGGCGTTGCTTCGGTCGTTCCCGATACTGCCGTCGCGCCGTGAAGGAGTTGTGAACGCCCGGCGGAGGCCTCACGGAGCCCGGTCCCGCAGGGATCAGCCGCCGGCTGTCTCCGCCCGGGCTCGGGCGATGATGGACTCGACCACCTCGGACTTGGCGTCGGCGTACTGCTGGACATAGGTCCAGTCGCGCTCGCTCAGCTCACGCTTGACCCGCTGGTAGTGCGCCCGCTCGTCCGGGCGGCCGCGCAGCCGGTCGCGGAAGACGAGGTACCGCTCGATCTCCGGGCAGCCGGGTGAGTAGACATGGAGGTTGATGTTGGTGTCCGGCCCTTTGAAGCAGCGGTGCTGGTACCACTCTGGTTCCCGGATGACCAGCACGTAGCCGGCCGCCTCCAGGTCCGGGACATACGACGGCTCCTCCGAGGAGTCGGGCACGACCAGCAGGATGTCGATGATCGGCTTGGCGGCCAGCCCCGGCACCGAGGTCGACCCGATGTGCTCGAGCCGCACCACCCGCTGTCCCAGCACCTCGTTGATCCGCTGCGCCTCGCGCTGGAACAGGCGGGGCCACTCGGGGTCGTAGTCGGCCACCTGGATCTTCCCCGTCAGCCTGGGCGGCTCCACCACCCAGGCCGTCCGCAGGTCCTGTTCGGTCATCGGCTCTCGACGTGGTCCGGCACGGTCGGACATCGGGTTGCTCCTCGGCGGTTGCAGGTGCGCCGCCTCCAGCATGTCTGATCGGCGGGACCGATGAGCCCGGACGGGCGGCGGCGTTACATCTGGCGAGAGGCCACAGGCGATCGACGATCGGGAGGTCGAGATGCTGCTCGAGAAGAGGAACGCGATCATCTACGGGGCCGGCGGCGGGATCGGCGGTGGGGTCGCCCGGACCTTCGCCCGCGAGGGCGCCAGGGTGTTCCTGGCCGGCCGCACGGCCGAGCCCATGGAGGCGGTCGCCGCCGACATCCGGTCCGCCGGCGGGTCGGCCGAGGTGGCCGTCCTCGACGCCACCGACGAGCGGGCGGTGGACGCCCACGTCGAGGC
>JASLIH010000566.1 GCA_030152105.1 Actinomycetes bacterium | reverse complement strand
CTCGGCGTCGGCCAGCCCGTGGGCCCACTGCTTGGCGTCGCTGGCGCCGCCCGGGCTGCCGCCGTCGGCGCTGGCCTCCAGGGCCAGCCGGGCCACCAGCGGGCTGCGGCTCTGGGCCAGCGCGAGCACGCCCGAGACGATCGGGGCCGAGAACGAGGTGCCGCTGTTGAAGGCCACCCCGTCGCGGTTGTCGCCGGGGCAGCCGCGGTCCTGGTCGACGCCGGGGACCTCGGCCACGGCCACGCAGTCGCCGGGGGCGACCACGTCGACCTTGCCGTAGGAGGAGAAGTCGGCGATCTGGCCGCCGTCGTCGGTGGCGCCGACCGAGATCACGCCCGGGAACGCGGCCGGGTACTGGGGCACACGGTCGCCGGTGTTGCCGGCCGAGGCGACCACGGCCTTGCCGGCGGCCAGGACGATCGCGATGGCCTGCTGCTCGACCTCGGACCACTGGGAGCCGCCGAGGCTCAGGTTGACCACGTCGATCGTGGGGTCGGCGGCGATCTGGAGAAGGGCGCTGCGCAGGTACGAGATGGGGATGCCGCCGCCGGTGGCGTCGACCCGGTAGGAGACGATGGTCGCCTCGGGGGCGACGCCGGTGGTGCCGTCGTCGTCGTCGGTGGCCGCGATCACGCTGGCCACCTCGGTGCCGTGGGAGATGGCTGGGGTGGCAACGGCCTCGACGCAGCCGCTGTCGCGGCAGCGCCAGCGCTCGGCGACCCGGTCCCCGAGGTCGAGGTCGTTGGTCTCGTCGACGCCGCCGGTGTCGGGGTCGTCCGGGATGGGCTCCCGCACCCCGGTGTCGACCACGGCCACGGTGCGGCCCGCCCCCCGGTGGTCGTCGTCGTGGGCCGCGAGCACGTTGGCGCCGGGCCGGGGCTGGAGGTGCCAGCAGACCGCGGGGTCGCAGGCCTCGACCCGCCGGACCCAGTCCGGCTCGGCGAAGGCCACCCCCGGCCGGTCGGCCAGCCGGCGGGCGGCGGCGCGGACGTCGGCGCCCTGGTCGAGCTCGACCACCCGGGTCCGGCCCGTCCCGGCCAGCACCCGCCCGTCGACCGCGGCCGCGGCCGTGCGCCGCCCCTGCTCCCCCGCCCCGGCCTCGAACCCGACCAGCACCCGCCCGGGCACGAACGAGCCCGCCCCGGCTGGTATGGGGCCCCTGACTGGGAGGGTAGACGAACCGGGCGGAGGCGTCCTCCGGTTGTCCACAGCCCCGGCGGGGCGGCGCGGACCGCCACCGGGAGCGCCGACAGCAGAACAGCGAGCAGCAGGATGCGGGCGAGCGAGGGCCGACCGGGCAAACCCATGGGAGATGGCGTCCTTGTTCGCGTCGAGGTCCGATCCTGTTGACTGGATCGACCGGAACGCGCGGCAGCTTACCCCGCAGGGTGCGGAAGGCCGGGGAGGTGGCTAGTAGACCGGGACCTCGGGGTCCACCGTCTTGGCCCAGGCGGTGATGCCGCCGCCGAGGTGCCTGGCCGTGGAGAACCCGGACTGCTTGAGGAGGGCCAGGGCCTCGGCCGAGCGGACCCCCGACTTGCAGTAGAGGACCACCGGCTCGGTCTGGGGCAGCTCGGCCAGGTGGTCGGGCAGGCTGTCCAGCGGGATCAGGGTCGCCCCGGGCAGGCGGTTGATCTGCCACTCGGCCGGCTCGCGGACGTCCACCAGCTTGAGCTGCTGGCCCTCGTCGAGCAGCGCCTTCAGCTGGACCGGGGTCAGGGTGGCGCCGGCGGCGGCCTGCTGGGCCTCGTCGGACACCACGCCGCAGAACTCCTCGTAGTCGATCAGCTCGGTGACCGTCGGGTTCTTCCCGCAGACGGCGCACTCGGGGTCCTTGCGGACGGCGATGTCCTTGAACGACAGCTCGAGGGCGTCGTAGATCAGCAGCCGCCCGATCAGCGGGTCGCCGATGCCGCAGAGCAGCTTGATGGCCTCGTTCGCCTGGACCGACCCGAGGGTGGCGCAGAGCACGCCCAGCACGCCGCCCTCGGCGCAGGACGGGACCATACCCGGCGGCGGCGGCTCCGGGTACAGGCAGCGGTAGCAGGGCCCGTGCTCGGCCCAGAACACGCTGGCCTGGCCGTCGAAGCGGTAGATCGATCCCCACACGTACGGCTTGCCCTCGAGCACGCAGGCGTCGTTGACCAGGTACCGGGTCGGGAAGTTGTCCGAGCCGTCGATCACCAGGTCGTAGTCGCGGATCAGCTCGCGGGCGTTCTCCGAGGAGAGCCGGGTCTCGTGCAGGGTGACCTGCACGTACGGGTTGATCTCGGTGATCTTGTCCCGGGCGCTCTCCAGCTTGGGCCGGCCGATGTCGGAGGTGCCGTGGATCACCTGCCGCTGGAGGTTGGAGGCGTCGACCACGTCGAAGTCGACCAGGCCCAGATGCCCGACCCCGGCCGCGGCCAGGTACATGGCGTTGGGCGCGCCGAGGCCGCCGGCGCCGATGAGCAGGACGCGGGAGTTCTTGAGCCGCTTCTGCCCGTCCATGGCCACGTCGGGGATGATCAGGTGGCGGGAGTAGCGGGCGATCTCGTCCCGCGACAGCTCGGCCGCCGGTTCAACCAGTGCTGGAAGCGCCATCAGTGTCCAGATCCCTCTTCGATTCCCGTCAGATTGCGAAGCCCATGGACCGCAGGGCCACCTTGCCGTCCTCGGTGAGCCGTTCCGGGCCCCAGGGCGGCGACCAGACCCAGTTGATCTCGACCTCCTGGATCTCGTCCAGGCCGATCAGGGCGGCATTGGTCGCGCCCTCGATCATGTCGGTGAGCGGGCAGGCCACCGTGGTCAGGGTCATGTCCAGGCGGACCTTGCGGCCCTCGTCCTCCTGGTCGACGCCGTACACCAGCCCGAGGTCGACCACGTTGACGCCCAGCTCCGGGTCCTCGACCTGCTTCATCGCCTCGAAGATGTCCGCATCCGTGGCCATCTAGCTTCCTTCCCTTCCTGTGTCCGCGCGGGCGGCGGCGTCCTTGAACGCCATCCACCCGAGGAGCGCGCACTTGACCCGGACCGGGTAGCGCGCCACTCCCTTGAACGCGATCCCGTCCCCCAGCAATTCCTCGTCCGGCTCGTCCTCGCCGTGCATCAGCCGGCGGAACGCCTCGGCCTGGTCCAGGGCCTCGGGCAGGGGCCGCCCGAGGACCTGCTCGGTCATCACCGACGCGGCCGCCTGGGAGATCGAGCAGCCCTTGCCTTCGACGGCCACGGCCGCGACCCGGTCGCCGTCCAGCCGCAGCCCGACCGTCAGCTCGTCGCCGCAGACCGGGTTGTAGTGGTGCACCTCGACCTGGGCGTCCTCGAGCCGCCCCGGGTGCCGGGGCTTCTTGTAGTGGTCGAGGATGATCTCCTGGTAGAGGTCGTCGAGGCCCATGGGGTCCCTGCCTAGGCGAAGAAGCGCTTGACCCGCTCGAGG
The DNA here is from genome assembly GCA_030152105.1 of Actinomycetes bacterium. The sequence goes on along the minus strand of JASLIH010000566.1, from coordinate 4,408 downwards.
CCGGCGACCAGCGCGTCGACCTCGTCGGTGGTGGAGTACAGGTAGAACGAGGCCCGGGTGGTGGCCTGGACCCCGAGGCGCCGCAGCAGCGGCTTGGCGCAGTGGTGGCCGGCCCGGACGGCGATCCCGTCCGAGTCCAGCACCTGGGCGACGTCATGGGGGTGGATGTCGCCAAGGGTGAACGAGACCATGCCGCCCCGGTGCTCGACGTCGGACGGCCCGTAGACCACCAGCCCGTCGATCTCGCCCAGCCGCTTGAGGGCGTAGCCGGTGACGTCGACCTCATGGGCACGGACCCGGTCCATGCCCAGCCCCTGGAGGTAGTCGACGGCCGCCCCGAGCCCGACCGCCTCGGCCACGTTGGGCGTTCCCGCCTCGAACCGCCAAGGGATGGTGTTCCACGTGGAACGGTCGATCTCGACGTCGCTGATCATCTCGCCGCCGCCCAGGAACGGCTCCATGCTGTCCAGCAGCTCCTCGCGGGCGGCCAGCACCCCGACCCCCATGGGGCCGAGGGCCTTGTGCCCGGTGAACCCGAGGAAGTCGACCCCCAGGTCGTCCAGCCGGACCCCGGCGTGGGGCACGGCCTGGGCGGCGTCGGCCAGGACCAGGGCCCCGGCGGCGTGGGCCCGCCGGGCGATCTCGGCCACCGGGTTGACGGTGCCGAGCACGTTCGACATGGCCGAGACGGCCACCATCCGGGTCCGCTCGCCCAGCAGCTCGTCCAGGGCGTCCAGGTCGAGCAGGTAGTCCCCGGTGACCGGCACGGCCCGGATCCTGGCGCCGGTCATCTGTGCCACCAGCTGCCAGGGCACCAGGTTGGAGTGGTGCTCCATCTCGGTGACCAGGATCTCGTCGCCCTGGCGGAGGTTGCGCAGCCCCCAGGCGTAGGCGACCAGGTTGATGGCCTCGCTGACGTTCTTGGTGAACACCGTGGCCCGCTCGGAGGCGCCGACGAAGCGGGCCACCTTGCCCCGGGCCTCCTCGAACAGGTGGGTGGCCTCCTCGGCCAGGGTGTGGACACCCCGGTGCACGTTGGCGTTGTGCCGCCGGTAGTAGTCGTCCATGGCGTCCAGGACCTGCCGCGGCTTCTGGCTGGTGGCGGCCGAGTCCAGGTAGACGAGCGGCTTGCCGTTGATCCGGCGCTCAAGGATCGGGAAGTCGCCGCGGACGGCGGCCGAATCCAGCGGCGCGGTCGAGGGCGTCATCGGGGGCCTCCTGGAACCGGTCTCAGGTGGCGGGGTCGCCACGCCAGCGCTCGTAGCCCTCGGCCTCCAGCTGGTCGGCCAGCTCGGGGCCGCCGGTCTCGACGACCCGCCCTCCGACCATCACGTGGACCACGTCGGGCGAGATGTAGCGCAGGATGCGGGTGTAGTGGGTGATCAGCAGGACGCCGAGCTGGGGGCCGCGCAGCCGGTTGACGCCCTCGGCCACGACCCGCAGGGCGTCGACGTCCAGGCCCGAGTCGGTCTCGTCGAGGATGGCCAGCTCGGGGCGGAGCAGGGCCATCTGGAGGATCTCGTGGCGCTTCTTCTCCCCGCCCGAGAAGCCCTCGTTGAGGTTGCGCTCGGCGAACCGCGGGTCCATGTCGAGCAGGCGCATCTGCTCGCGCAAGTCCTTGGCGAACTCCCGCACCGGGATGTCCTCGCCCCGGACGGCGTTCATGGCCGTGCGCAGGAAGTTGGTCACCGACACCCCGGGCACCTCGACCGGGTACTGCATGGCCAGGAACATGCCGGCCCGGGCGCGCTCGTCGGGGGTCATGTCCAGGACGTCCTCGCCCTTGAAGGTCACCTTGCCCCCGGTCACCCTGTAGCGGGGGTGGCCGGCCAGGGCGTAGGCCAGGGTCGACTTGCCGGAGCCGTTGGGCCCCATCAGGGCATGGACCCGCCCGGCCTCGACCGTCAGGTCGACGCCGCGCAGGATCTGCTTGTCCTCCACGTCGACGTGGAGGTCCTCGATCACCAGGGTCGTGTCAGCCATCTCTCTCCTCGGAATGCATTCACAGGTCCTTGGCCAGCTTGGCCCAGTCGTCGGGCAGGTCGACGAGCACGTCCTCGCCCTCGACCCGCACCGGGAAGATCCGCACCGGGCGCACGGCCGGGGGGCTGTCGGGCTGGCCGGTGAGCAGGTCGAAGCGGCTGCCGTGCAGGGCGCACTCGATGGTGTGGTCCTCGACCCAGCCCTCGGACAGCGGGTAGTCCTCGTGGCTGCACTCGTCGATCACGGCGTGGACGCCGCCGTCGCCGGTGCGGATCAGGGCGACCGCCTCCTCGTCGCCGAGCTCGACCCGGAGCCCCTGGTCGGGGTCGAGCTCCGAGAGCCCGGCCAACCGCACGAACGGCATCACCCGGCCTCCCGGGCCCGCACAGCTTCCGTCTCCTGCGCCTCCTGGGCCGCCTCGGCCGCGGCCAGCTCGGCCTCCAGGGCCGCCTCGAGCCGGCGCCGGACCGCCGGCACGGTCACCTGGGCCAGGACCTCCTCGAAGAACCCGAACACGACCAGCCGCCTGGCCGTCCGCCGCGGGATGCCCCGCGACTCCAGGTAGAACAGGTGCAGGTCGTCGACCCGGCCGGTGGCGGCGGCGTGGGCCGCCTTGACGTCGGAGTTGAGGATCTCCAGGAACGGGTTGGCCTCGGCATGGGCGTCGCGGGACAGGACCAGGTTCCGCATGGTCTGGCCGGCGTCGCTGCCGCGGGCCCCGGGGCTGATGATCAGGTTGCCGTTGAAGATGTTGCGCGACCCGCCCAGCAGCCCGGCCTTGTAGAGGAGGCTGGAGCGGGCGTGGGGCTCGGCGTGGGTGACGTTGGCCCGGTGCTCGAACCGCTGGCCGGCGTCGGCGAACACGGCCCCGAGCAGGTCGGCCTCGGCCCCCTCGCCCAGCACGACCTCGGGCGACACCCGGACGACCCCGCCGCCCAGGGTGACCACGAAGGACCGGAACCGGGCCTGGCGCCCGACCATGGCCCGCTGGATGCCGAAGTGGTTGACCTGCTCGCTCCCCCACTCCTGGAGCGACAGGTACTGGACGTTGGCCCGCTCGCCGACCAGCAGCTCGGTGACGCCGTGGTGGAAGGCCCGGCCGTCGATGGTCTCGGGCGAGCCGTGCTGCTGGACCAGGGTCAGGGAGGCCTCGGGCTCGACCACGACCAGGGTGTGGGCGAAGGTCGCCCCGCCGGTGGTGCGCCGCTGCAGCACCCCGATCGGGACCGTCGCCTCGACCCCCCTGGGCACGTACAGGAACGCCCCGGCGGTCATCACGGTGGCATGCAGGGCCAGGAACCAGTCCTCGGCGAACGGCGCCGCCGAGGTCATCAGGCGGGGCTCGACCAGGCCGGCGTGGTCGCGCACGGCCGTGGCCAGGTCGGTCAGGATGACGCCCTTGGCGGCCAGGTCGGGGTCAAGGAACGCCTCGGCGGCGGCGCCGTCGACGGTCGCGACCAGCCCGGCCGGCTGCAGCTCGGTGCCGGCGACGTCACCACCGGAGGCGGCGTCGGCGTGGCCGGCGGCCAGCACGTGGGCGCCCTCGGCGCTCGCCTGCCCGGTGCCCCTGAGGATCGGGAGGCGGTCGAGGCCGGCCCGCTTGGGGTCGGTGAACCGCCAGGCCTCCTCGCGGTTGCTCGGCCGCTCCAGCTTGGCCAGGGCGGCCAGCGCCTCCAGGCGTCGGGCCAGGAACCAGTCGGGGTCGCCGAGGGCCTGCGACCAGGCGGTCACGGCCGCCTGGTCGAGGTCCTTGAGGGTCAGTGTCTCGATGCTCGTTTCGGTCATCGCCTAGCCGACCGCCCCTTCCATCTGCAGGGCGATGAGGCGGTTGAGCTCGAGCGCGTACTCCATCGGCAGCTCCTTGGAGATCGGCTCGATGAACCCGCGCACGATCATGGCCGTCGCCTCGGCCTCCGAGAGGCCGCGCGACCGGAGGTAGAAGAGCTGGTCGTCGCCGATCTTGGAGACGGTGGCCTCGTGCCCCAGGGTGACGTCCTCTTCCTTGACGTCGGTGTAGGGGTAGGTGTCGGAGCGCGACTCCTCGTCCAGCAGCAGGGCGTCGCAGCGGACGTTGACCTTGACCCCGGGCGAGCCCTCCTCGACCTTGACCAGGCCGCGGTAGGAGGTGCGCCCGCCGTCGCGCGAGATCGACTTGGAGACGATCTGGCCGGTGGTGTTGGGGGCGGCGAAGGTCAGCTTGGCCCCGGCGTCCTGATGCTGGTCGCGGCCGGCGAAGGCGACCGAGAGGATCTCGCCGTGGGCGTGCTCGCCCAGCAGCAGCACGGCCGGGTACTTCATGGTCAGCTTGGAGCCGATGTTGCCGTCGATCCACTCCATGGTCGCGCCCTCATAGGCCGCGGCCCGCTTGGTGACCAGGTTGTAGACGTTGGTCGACCAGTTCTGGATGGTGGTGTAGCGGACCTTG
>JASLIH010000504.1 GCA_030152105.1 Actinomycetes bacterium | reverse complement strand
CTCGAAGCGAGCGCCGTAGCCGCGTAGCAGCCGCTCCGTCTCGGCCGCCCCGGCGGCGGCCACCGTGACCCGGATTGGCTGGTACAGGCCGACCGTCGGCGGGTCGGACGGGGGCCGTGGCCGCCCCGGGGTCGGCCACCGGGCCCACCCGGGCCGCCGCCGGGTCGAGCACCACTCCGGAGCTGCCGCCGCGCAGGTTGAACAAGGCGAGCACGGCGCATTCCCGGACCTCCCCCATGAGGCCGAAAGAGCGGACATTCTCCCACAAGACGGACATACTGGGGAGGGCCGAATCGGCGGATCTCAGGTGGTGGTCGCGGCCGGGAACCCGGGGGCCGGGTCGGCGGCCAGGACGGTGATGGCCGCCGGCCGGACCTCGAAGGTGGACGGCAGGGTCCCGGCGGGCTCGCCGTCGGCGTAGACGGCAAGGGGGCGGTCGGCGTCCAGCTCGACCCGGGCGGCGCGGTGGACGGCCACCGCCGGGTGCTCGACGTGGCGGCCGGAGAACACCTTGGGGAAGGTCCGCAGGAACTCGAGCTTGCCGATGCCGGAGATGACGACCACCTCGAGCAGGCCGTCGGCCAGGCTGGCCGCCGGGGCGACCAGCATGCCGCCGCCGTAGCTGGGGCCGTTGGCCACCGCCACCAGCCAGCCCCGCAGCTCGGTGGCGTGGCCGTCCAGGGACAGCCGGAACTGGGCGGTGCGGCCCACGACCAGCTCGGCCAGGACGGCCCCGACATAGCGGGGGCGGTTGCCGGCCCAGCCGAGGCGCTGGTTGGCGATCCGGTTGACCTCGGAGTCGAAGCCGGCCCCGGCCACGTTCAGGTAGGCCCGCCCGGCCACCGAGGCCAGGTCGGCCGGCCGCCGGTGCAGCCGGGTCAGCATCCCCGCCGCGGCCAGCGGGTCGCCGGCCGGCAGCCCCAGGCTACGGGCGGCGTCGTTCCCCCCACCGGCCGGGACCACCCCCAGCGCGGCCCGCACCCCGGACCTCCCCGGCCTGCCCGGGCTGGCGTCGGCGAGGCCGGCCGCGCAGGCGCCGACGGTGCCGTCGCCGCCGACGGCCACCACCGCGTCGAACGAGGTGGCGGCCTGGCAGGCGGCCAGCCGGGCGTCCTCCAGTGACCGGGTCTCGTGCCGCTCGGCCTCGACCCCGTCGGCGGCCAGCCGGGCCGCCACCTCGGGCACAAGCCGACCGGCCCGCCCACCACCCGCGGTCGGGTTGTGGACGAGCAGAACTCTCAACGAAGCCGGCCCCCTGGCGATGGCACAGGCGCTTGTGGGGGGCCGTGGGGGGAGCGGGCTCCCCCCGCATGGATCGGGGGCCGCAGGGTGTGGGCCGCCCCCGACATCCCTCGTCGACCGGCTAGTTCGGCGGCAGGAGGTTCGAAGGGGCGGCGCCGGAGTAGCGGGCGCTGAAGGCCTCGGTCGACTCGCCCGGCATCTGGCGGGTCAGGTCCAGGCCGTAGCGGCCGTGCACGCGGGCCAGGATGCCGGCGGCGGCGTCCATGGCCTGGCCGGCCTGGGTGCCGACGGCCGCGCCCTGCTCGATCAGGGCGGCGGCGGTGGCGCTCCCGGCCGGGGCCTCGCCGGCCTTCTGGTAGATGTTGGCCGCATCCGAGTACATCCCGATCGCGGCCACATAGCTTTCGCGGACGCTGGTCAGCATGGCCTCGCGGCCCCCGACGGCGTTGGCCGGCTCGCCGTCGGTGGCGGCCTCGGCCGGGGGGTCGCCGACGGTGATCGACTCGACCCGGCCCTGGATCTGGTCCAGCTTGGCCGACCAGCCCGAGGCCCGGACGGCCAGCTGCTTGGGCTTCAGCTTCCCGGCGGGCAGGTCCTGGGCGCTGGGGAACCCGGGCAGGTCCTTGGTCCCGGCGCCGATGACCGCCGGGAGCTGGTCGGTCTGGGCGCGCAGGTCGGCGGTGAAGCGGCGCACGTCGTCGCGGGTCCAGCCCTCCTGGACCCGGTTGGCCGCCGCGATCAGGGTGCCGAGCAGGGCGATCACGGCCAGCGTGACCGGGAAGGCGGTCGCCCGGTACCAGGGGAGGCGCCGCTCGACGCTCTGGATCCGCGGCCCGGTCGCCGGCCGGCGAACCGGCCGCCCCTGGCTGCGCTTGCTCTTGCCCTTGATGGCCACCCTTGCTACCCCGCTCCCGCCGTCGCCGTTGCGGCCCAGCGGCCGCGATCTGACCAAGCGTACCGCGAGGCGGCTAGGCCTTGCGGGCGGCCGAGCGGACCGGCCACACGTACGGCAGGTCGTCGGGGGTGTCGGGGAACATCGGCCGGTAGAATTCCGGGTCCTTGCGCAGCAGGCTCGACTGGTGGCTGCGGTGCAGCGCCGGGTCGCCCAGCCAGGGCGGCAGGGCGCCGGCGGCGGCCAGCTCCTCCTGGGACCGGGGGGTGCCCACCCCGACCAGGGCCAGCTCCTCCCGCAGCTTCAGCTCGCAGGTGTCGGCGAACCCGAGCACGAACCAGGCCCGGCAGACCGTCACCCCGTAGCTGCCCAGCGCCTCCTCGTAGCCCTTCCACATCAGCACCGCCGGATGGTGGCGCCAGCCGTAGCCGGGGGTGGTCAGCGCCCGCAGCACCTGGAGCGCCTCGACCCGCTGCTTGCCCAGACGGCGTGGGTCAAGGGCCCGGGCGCTGGCGGCGAACTCGGGAAAGGGCAGGAACGTCTGCAGGGTCACGGCTCCCCAGTGTTGGCGAGGGCCTGCCGCCGGTTGCGGCGAGGCTCGATGATGAAGCGGGCGATGGCCGCGGCGGCGAAGTAGAACAGCCACATCGGCACGGCCATGGCGAACAGGCTGATCGGGTCCTGGCTAGGGGTGATGACGGCCGCGGCCACGATAATGATGGCCATCGCCGGCCGCCAGGCCCGCAGCATGGCCGCCGACGACAGCGCCCCGACCAGCGACAGGAACACCAGCACGAGCGGGAACTCGAAGGTGAGCCCGAAGGCCAGGCCCATGAACAGCACGAACCGAAGGTAGCGGTCGGCCTGGAAGAACACGGCGATGCCGTTGCCGCCCATGGAGACCAGGAAGTCGATCGCCTTGGGCAGAGTGAAGAACGCCACCGCCACCCCGGCCGCGAACAGCAGCGTGCTGGCCAGCGCGAACGGGATGGCGAAGCGCTTCTCGCTGGGCCGCAGGCCGGGGGTGATGAAGCGCCACAGCTGGTAGGCGATGAACGGCATGGCCAGCAGCAGCCCGACCGTCAGCGACAGCCGGATGCGGATCGACAGCGGCTCAAGTGGGCTCAGGGCGGCGAGCCGGCAGCCGCCGTCGGCGGCCTCGGTGCCGATCCGGACGTCGGCCGGCAGGCTGCAGTAGGAGCGGAGCACGAAGTCCAGCACCGGCTCGTACAGCACCGAGAAGGCGACCACGGTGGTGATGACCAGGGCGGCGCAACTCTTGGCCAGCCGGTTACGGAGCTCCCCGATGTGCTCGAGGATCGACATCTCGCCCGAGGGGTTGGCCGGCGGGCGGCGGAGAAGTCGCACGGTCGCTCCCGGCTGGCCGGCTGGCTAGGGGGTGGTGCCGTGCTCGCGGTCGTCGGCCGGCCCGGCCTTGCCGATCTCATCCTTGTCGTCGTTCCTGGAGCCCTCGGTCACGCCCTTCTTGAACTCCTTGATGCCGAGACCGACGTTGCGTCCCATGGCCGGGAGCCGGCTGGCGCCGAAGAGCACGACGATCGCGATGATGACCCAGATCCACTCCGGCCCTGGCATTGCCCAACTCCTTCGCATCGTCCCAGCTGGCGCACGCTCTGGACGAGTCTACCGCTTACTCACCCTGATCGGCGGCCCGGGCGCGCCGCTCGGAGAGGCGGGCGGAAAGCTCGGCGGCCTGCTGGCTGGACTCACTGAGCTTGTCCAGCTCGGGGGTGAGACGCTCGCTCAGGACCTGGACGGAGGCGGCGAGGGCCTTGAGGCTGGCCACCATCCGCCAGACGGTGAAGGCGACGGTGACCAGCACGGCGAGCCAGAACACGCCGAGCAGGATAGCGAGCCAGAGCGGCAGGGTGACCTCCGGGCGGTGGGGACGGCCGCCGGATCCTACCGGGTCGGGCGCCTCAGCGGCACGCCGCCTGGAACCGCGACCACCAGTCGGGCGACTCCAGCTCCAGATGCAGGTCGAGCAGGTCGTCCCAGGTGAGCGCGGGCCCGCTGCGCGGCTCCAGGACCTCCGAGGGCGGGTCCCAGGGCTGGGCCGGCACCCCGCCGGAGGTCAGCAGCCGCACCACCCGCCGGTCGGCCGGCTTGGTGACGGTCTGGTAGCACTCGGGGCAGACGAAGGCGTAGAAGCTGTGCTCCTCTTCCCTGCAGACCCGCAGCTCCACGTCGGGCGGGGTCAGCTCGACCTCGCCGCACCCCGGGCAGGTGGCGCGGATCCTCGTTGGCGGCATGGAATCGTGGCTCATGCCCCCGGATATCGGTCCCGAAGGCGAAGTCCATGAGCCGGACTACGAGGAGTAGGCGGCGAGTGCGTTGCGTGTCGCCTCGGCGACGGCGTTGCGCAGCTCAGGGGGCGAGACCGGCTCGGCCGCGGGGGCCAGGCGCAGGACCAGGCGGACCAGCCAGGAGAGCTGGTGGGTGGCCAGGCGGACCCGGAGGCGGCCGTCGGGGCGGCGCTCGGAGCCGAGGATCGGGAAGTAGTCGGCCGCCCACTCGGCCTCGGGGGCCAGGTCGAGCTCGCACTCCAGGCCGCCGGCGAACAGCTCGACCCCGCCGACCTCGCCGTGGGCGGCCGGGTCGAAGCCGGCCGGGCGCTGGAACGGCTCGTCGGTCGGCCGCACCGACACCACCCGGTCGACCCGGAACAGCCGCTCCCCCACCGCCTTGTGGCACCAGCCGGACAGGTACCAGTGGCCGGAGGCGCTGAACACCACCCACGGGTCGACCTTGCGCCGGCTCAGCTCGCCCCGGGAGGCCGACCAGTACTCGATCTCGACCCGGCGGCCGGTGGCCGCCGCCCGGGCCAGCTCGGTCCGGGAGCTGGTCTCGGCCGGGTCGCCGCCCTCCAGGTCGACCGAGACCTTGCCGGCCAGCTCATGGACCCGGTCGAGCTGGTCGGCGGGCAGGACCGCCTCCAGCTTGGCCAGGGCCCGGGCCAGCGCACCCTGCTCGGCCACCTCGGGCAGGGCGTCGAGGGCCCGGCCGGCCAGGTACAGCCCGGCCGCCTCCCGCCAGGTGAGCCGGGGGGCGCGGGCGAACCAGTCGGCGAAGCCGATGTGGACCTTGTCGCCGTCGACCCAGGCCTCCATCAGGTCGCCTGGCCCATAGGGCGGCACCCCGGTGACGTACAGCAGCTCGACGTCGGCGATCAGCATCTCCCTGGTCATCTCGAAGCGCTCGCAGACCTCGTCGACGGTGGCGCCGGGGTGGTCGAGGACCCAGGGGACGAGGGCGAGCAGCCGCTGCAGCCGCCCGGCGGCGCTGGTGTCGGGGGTGCGGGCCGGGCTCACCGTCCCACCGCCTGCGCCAGGGCCTCCAGCCGGCGCCTGGCCTCCTCGCGGAGGTCGGCCGGCTCGACGATCTCGACGCTGTTGCCCATCGCCCAGCCCATCAGGCCGTCGCGGTCGCCGACGGGCAGGCGCAGGGTCACCAGGCCGTCGGGCCGGGGCGGGCCGGTGGGCACGGCCCCGCGCAGCTCGGCCAGCCGGGCCGTGGCCCGGGCCGCCCGGACCAGCGCCATCGGCGCCCCCTCGGGCTCGCCGGCGGTGGGCAGGAGCTTGCCCGGGTCGAAGCCGGCCGGGACCTCGTAGTCGGCCCCACGGCTGGCCGGGCGGAGCTTGCGGATGTCGGAGGCGATCCGCGACACCCGGAACGAGCGCAGCGCGTCGCGGTCGGCGTCATGGCCGACCACGTACCAGGTGCCGCGCCGGTTCACCAGGGCATAGGGGTCGAGGCGGCGCTCGGCCAGGTCCCGGCCCGGCGGCCGGTAGCTGAACACGATCCGCTTGCGGCCCGAGACGGCCTCCAGCAGCACGGCCAGCAGCGGGCTGGCCCCGTCCAGGTTGGCCCGCAGCGCGTCCGGCCCCGCCCCCGGGTCGAGGTCGAGCTTGGCCAGGCCGGCCACCGCCGCCGGGTCGCGGGTCGCTCCCGACCACGCCCGGGCCGCCAGGGCCAGGGCGGCCCGCTCGTCGGGGGCCAGGTCGAGCTCGGGCATGCCGTAGGCCTCGGGGTCGATGAAGTAGCCTTCCTCGCTGCCCCAGGCGTCGATCGGGGCCCGCTCGACCGGCACCCCGAGGCCCCGCAGCTCCTCCTTGTCCCGCTCGAACATGCGCCGCAGGCTCTCCCCGCTGGCGTCGTACCCGGGCACCAGCTCGGCCACCTGGTCGAGGGTGAGGGGCCGCCGGGTGTCCAGCAGCAGGGCGATGAGATTGACGAGCCGCTCCACCTTGCGCATGCCCCGATGCTAGTGGAATTGCCCGCTGCCCGGGTGGGGCCGTTGCCTCGGCCGGAACGACGGCGCTAGCCTGGGCCGATGAGCGAGCCAGTGAGCGAGCCAGCGGGGAGCGCCCCGACCCGGCGGGCCGTGCTCGACCTGCTCAAGCGCAACGGCGAGCAGACGGTCGCCCAGCTGGGCGCGGCCCTCGGGCTGTCCGGGGTCGGGGTCCGGCGGCACCTGGAGGTGCTGGAGCACATCGGGCTGGTCCGCCAGACGACCAGGCCCCAGGGTCGCGGCCGCCCGGCCTATGTCTACGCCCTGACCGAGATGGGCCACGACCTGTTCCCCCGCAACTACCACCAGCTCGTCGGCCAGCTGCTGGAGGCGGCCACCTCGGCGCTCGGCCCCGAGGCGGTGGAGCGGCTGTTCGACCACCGCCAGCAGGAGCTGGCCGAGCTGTACGCCAGCCGCACCCAGGGCCGCCCCCTGCCCGAGCTGGCCAGTGCCCTGGCCGCCATCCAGGACGAGAACGGCTACATGGCCGACTGCACCCGCGCCGGCGACGGCGACTTCGTGGTCAGCGAGCACAACTGCGCCATCGCCAGGGTGGCCGGGTCCTGGCCGACCGCCTGCGCCCACGAGCTGGCCCTGTTCCAGCAGCTGGCCGGCCCCGAGGTGCAGGTCGAGCGGATCGCCCACATCCAGGCCGGCGACCCCGTCTGCGCCTATGTGCTGCGGGCGGCCGCCCAGAACGGCCACCCCGAGCCTGGGCCCTGAGCGGCCGTGATCCGCATCCGCAACGGGCGGGTCACGGCCATCGGCGACCGCCGGCCGGGCGCCACCGAGCTCCAGGTCAGCATCGACGACGAGGATGGCGAGGTCGACGCCATCAGCTACGACCAGCTCACCGGGCCGGTCGCGGTCGGGGACCGGGTGGTGCTGAACACCACCGCGGTCGCCCTCGGGCTCGGCACGGGCGGGTTCCACGTGGTCATGGCCCGCCTCGGCGGGCCGGTCGACGCCCCCGGCCCCGGGCACGTCATCAAGGCCCGCTACACCCCCTCCCAGGTCCGGGTCCTGGCCGTTGAGGAGGAGGACAGCCCCCACCGGGCGGCGGTCGCCGCCTGCACCGGCCTGGACGGGCTGCCGGTGGTCTGCGCCGAGCTGCACTCGATGGTCCCGGTGGTGGCCGCGGCCGCCCGGGCGGTGGCCGACGACCTGGTCGTGGCCTATGTGATGACCGACGGCGGGGCGCTGCCGCTGGCCTTCTCACGGCTGGCCGCCGAGCTGCGGGCCGGCGGGCTGGTCGCCGGGACGATCACCGCCGGCCAGGCCTTCGGGGGCGACCTTGAGGCCATCTCGCTGTACTCGGCCCTCGCCGCGGCCCGGGTGGTGCTGGCCGCCGACGTGGTCGTGGTCGCCCAGGGGCCGGGCGGGATGGGGTCGGGCACCGCCTTCGGGTTCTCCGGCACCCAGGTCGCCGAGGCGGTCAACGCCGTCGGCGCCCTGGGCGGGCGGCCGGTGGCCTGCCTGCGGCTGTCGGCCGCCGACCGGCGGCCCCGGCACCGGGGGGTCAGCCACCACAGCCTGACCGCGCTGGGCCGCCTGGCCCTGGCCCGCTCGGCGGTGGCCGTGCCCGAGCTGGCCGACCCCGAGCTGAC
>JASLIH010000464.1 GCA_030152105.1 Actinomycetes bacterium | reverse complement strand
CGAGCTGGGCATGGCCACCGAGGACATCGGCATGGTCATCGGGGCCATCGGCAACCACGAGGAGGAGCTCGGCCATCCCGTGTCGCCGGTGTCGGCGGCGGTCAACATCGCCGACAAGTCCGACGTCCACCGCTCCCGGGTCCGCAAGGACGCGCGGGTCGAGTTCGACATCCACGACCGGGTGAACTACTCGGCCACCCACTCCTTCGTGCGGGTCGACGCCACCAGCCACACCATCACCCTCGAGCTCCAGATCGACACCAGCGTGTCCGACATCCTGGAGTACTTCGAGATCTTCCTCGTCCGCATGATGATGTGCCGCCGGGCCGCCGAAGGGCTCGACTGCAAGTTCCGCATGACCGTCAACGGCCACAGCCTGCTGTAGGCCGCTCGAACGCCCGAGAAAACCGCTAGGCTCTCTATTTCGAACCCGTAGCACCAAAAGGAGTGCCACGTCCGTGCCAGGAACCCGTCGCTATATCATCCCGCTGGTGGTTGTGTTCACGCTGGTCGGCGTGATCTGGGCGGTGATCGCGGTCAAGGGCCTCGAGCCACGGCTCGGTCTCGACCTGCAGGGCGGGTCAAGCGTCACCTTCGTGCCGACCAACCCCCGGGGCGGCGAGCCGACGGCCGAGCAGCTCAACACCACTGTCGACATCATCCGCAACCGGGTGAACTCCAAGGGCGTCGCCGAGGCCGAGGTGAACCTTGAGGGCGGCAACATCGTGGTGTCGATCCCCGTCGTGGCCAACCCCGACGAGGTGATCGCCGCCGTCGGCACCACCGCCCAGCTCCAGTTCCGCCCGGTGACCGAGATCGTCGCCCCCAACGACCCCAAGTACAAGCAGGACCCGTTCAAGGCGGTCGACTGCGCCAAGCCCGAGACCTACACGGCCACCGACGACCCCGACAAGGAGGTCGTGCTGTGCGCCCGCGACGAGGCCGGGCAGCTGCGGCCCAACGCCAGCTCCCCCAAGCTGCTGCTGGGCAAGGTCGCCCTCGGCGGCACCGACATCTCCTCGGCCCGGCCCCAGCTGGCCACCACCGGTCAGGGCGGGGTGACCACCGGCCAATGGGAGACCCAGCTCAACTTCAACGGCCGCGGCGGTGACCGGTTCCGGGACCTCACCGGCAAGGCGGCCTGCAACCCTGAGGGCGACCCCAAGCGGAACATCGCCATCACCCTGGACGCGGTGGTCATCAACTACCCGCCGGTGGCCTCCGACGTCCAGTGCAACCAGGGCATCAGCGGCGGCTCGGCCGTGATCACCGGCCAGACCCAGGCCGAGGCCCAGAACCTGGCCCCGCTGATCTCCTCCGGCGCCCTGCCCCTCAAGCTCGACCCGCAGAGCCGCACCACCGTCAGCGCCACCCTGGGGGCCGACTCGCTCCACGCCGGCCTGATCGGCGGGGCCGTCGGGCTGGGCCTGGTGTTCCTGTACGTGCTCCTCTACTACCGCGGGCTCGGCCTGGTCATCTGGGTCGGCCTGGCCATCGCGGCCGCCCTCAACGTCGGCATCGTGATCGTGATGGGCGACCTGATCGGCTTCACCCTGACCCTGGCCGGCATCGCCGGGCTGATCGTGGCCGTCGGCATCTCCGCCGACACCTATGTGGTGTTCTTCGAACGGCTGAAAGACGAGGTCCGCGAGGGCAAGACGCTGCGCACCTCGGTCGACCGGGGCTGGCAGCGTTCGTTCCACACCCTGGTCTCGGCCAACGCGGTGTCGTTCGCGGCCGCCCTGATCCTGTACCTGCTGGCCATCGGCCCGGTGCGCGGGTTCGCGTTCACCCTCGGCCTGGCCACCCTGATCGACTTCTTCGCCGCCTGGTTCTTCGCCCGGCCGGCGGTCTCCCTGCTCACCCGAACCCGCCTGTTCCAGGAGGGGCGCTTCGTCGGCATCCGCGCCGCCGTCTGACCCCCGCAAGGAGGATCCTGTCCGTGTCCCTCGCCAGTCGCATGTACCACGGCGAGACCAGCTTCGACTTCGTCGGTCGCCGGCGCCTGTGGTTCACCGTCTCGGGCCTGCTCGTGCTGATCTCGCTGGTCAGCCTGGTCGTGCCCGGCCTCAACTTCGGCATCGACTTCAAGGGCGGGGCCGTGTTCCGGGTCCAGCCCACGACCACGGTGAGCGAGGCCCAGGTCCGCGCCGCCGTCGGGCCGGTGGCCGAGGTCGTCCAGGTGACCGAGAACAACCCGGTCCAGGTGATCGTCCAGACCGAGGAGCTGCCCCCGGCCGAGGTGACCAGGATCCGGGCCACGCTGGCCAAGCTGGCCGGCGTCGAGTCCAACGGCGTCTCCACCGAGACCATCGGCTCCAAGTGGGGGAGCACGGTCTCCCGCAAGGCGTTCATCGCCCTGCTGGTGTTCCTGGTCGTGATCGTCATCTACGTGTCGCTGCGGATGGAGTTCAAGATGGCCGTGGCCGCGCTGGTGGCGCTGCTCCACGACCTGATCATCACCGCCGGGATCTTCGCCCTGTCCCGGTTCGAGGTCACCCCGGCGACCGTGATCGCCCTGCTGACCATCCTCGGCTACTCGCTGTACGACACCGTGGTGGTGTTCGACAAGGTGCGCGAGAACACCGGCTCGCTCACCGCCATGTCGCGGACCACCTACTCCCAGGCGACCAACCTGGCCGTCAACCAGACGATGATGCGGTCGCTCAACACCTCGCTGGCCTCGCTGCTGCCGATCCTTGGGCTGCTGCTGGTCGGCTCCTACCTGCTCGGGGCCGAGACCCTCAAGGACCTGGCCCTGGCCCTGTTCGTCGGCGTGGCCGCCGGCGCCTACTCCTCGATCTTCATCGCCCCGCCGCTGGTCGCCATGTGGAAGGAGAAGGAGCCCCGCTACGCCCAGCTCCGAGCCCGGGTCGAGCGCCTCGCCGCCCAGGGCGCTGGGGCCGCTCGGGCCGCTCGGCCCCCGGGCCCTGGGCGGCGAGGCGCTCGACCCGGGCCCGGAGCTGGGCGTAGCGGGGCTCCTTCTCCTTCCACATGGCCACGATCGGCGGGGCGATGAAGATCGAGGAGTAGGCGCCGGCGGCCA
>JASLIH010000436.1 GCA_030152105.1 Actinomycetes bacterium | reverse complement strand
CACGGCCAGGACCTGGGTGGCGAAGGTCAGGTCCATGACCTCGGCCGGGTGGGCCTCGGCGCAGGCCTGGCCGACCAGGCGCCCCTCGGCCAGCACGACCACCCTTCCGCCGCCCGGCCGGTGGTAGGCGACGGCCCCGGGACGGAGCTCGGTGACGGCGGTGGCGGCCTGGCGCAGCCCGGCCACGTCGATCTCCAGGTCGAAGTGGCCGGCGTTGGCCACGATGGCCCCGTCGGGCACGGCCAGCAGGTGCTCGAGGGTGAGGGCGTCACGGTTGCCGGTGACAGTCACGAAGAGCTCCCCGACGTGGGCCGCCTCGGCCACCGGCAGGACCTGGTAGCCCTCCATGACCGCCTCCAGGGCCCGCAGCGGGTCGACCTCGCAGACCACCACCCTGGCCCCCATCCCCCGGGCCCGGGTGGCCAGCCCCCGGCCGCACCAGCCGTAGCCGAGCACCACCAGGACCTTGCCGGCCAGCAGTACGTTGGTGGCCCGCAGGATGCCGTCAAGGGTCGACTGGCCGGTGCCGTAGCGGTTGTCGAACAGGTGCTTGGTGGCGGCGTCGTTGACCGCCAGCAGCGGGTAGGCGAGGGCGCCCTCGCGGGCCATGTTGCGGGCCCGCAGCACCCCGGTCGAGGTCACCTCGGTACCGCCGGCGATGCCGGCGAGCAGGTCGCGGCGGCTGGTGTGGATGGTGGCGGTGAGGTCGGCGCCGTCGTCAACCACCAGGGTCGGGCTGGTGGCCAGCACGCCGTCCACCTGCCGGTAGAAGGTGTCCCGGTCGGCCCCGTGGACGGCGAACACGGCCGCCCCGAGCTCGTCGTGGATGGCCGCGGCCACGTCGTCCTTGGTCGAGAGCGGGTTGGAGGCGCACAGGGCCAGCTCGGCCCCGCCGGCAACAAGGGCGCGGCACAGGTTGGCCGTCTCGGTGGTGACGTGCAGGCAGGCCGCGATGCGGTGCCCGGCCAGGGGCCGGGTGCGGGCCAGCTCGTCGGCCACGGCCGACAGCACCGGCATGCGGCTGGCCGCGAAGTCGATCTTGCGCCGGCCCTCGGGGGCCAGGTCGGGGTCCTTGAGCATGGTCGCCACGCGGGCACTCCTTTGTCTGGGGTCAGGAGGCCAGGCGGAGCAGGCGTCTGGCCTTGGCGGTCTCGAAGTCGAGGGCGGTGGTGGGGTCCGGACCACGCAGTCGGGCCAGCCGGCGCAGGGACCCGGCCACCTCCGGGTCCTCCAGCGCCCGCAGCCCGAAGGCCAGGGCGGCCGGGGTGACGCCGTGGCGTCCCTGGAGCTCGAGGGCGAAGGCGGCCGCGGCCAGGTCGCGCTCGCCGTAGTCGCGGTAGCCGCCGGCGGTGCGGGCGGGGGCGACCAGCCCGAGCTGCTCGGCATACCGCAGCATCCGGGCGCTGGTCCCGACCCGCCGGGCGGCGTCCCCTACTCGCATGCGCCTAGTTACTCACCTTGACAAAATGATGTCAAGGTTGGTCCGGCCTCCGCCGGGCGGTAGCATTTAGGCATGCCTCAATCTGTTGCGACCGGCACGCTGGCCGTCGAGGGCCTGGACAAGGCCTTCGGGGCGACCCGGGTCCTCGACCAGGCCGGCCTGCTGGCCCCGGCCGGGCGGGTGGTGGCCCTGCTCGGCCCCAGCGGCTGCGGCAAGACGACCCTGCTGCGCTGCATCGCCGGGCTCGAGCGGCCCGACGCCGGCCGGGTCCGGCTCGACGGCCGGGACCTGTCGGCCGCAGATGCGTTTGTCGCGCCCGAGCGCCGCCGGATCGGGATGGTGTTCCAGGACGGCGCCCTGTTCCCCCACCTGACCGTCGCCGGCAACGTCGGCTACGGCCTGTCGAGGGAGGAGCGCCGGGGGAACCGGGTCTCCGAGGCCCTGGAGCTGGTCGACCTGGCCGGGTTCGGCGACCGCCTGCCGGCCAGCCTGTCCGGCGGCCAGGCCCAGCGGGTCGCCCTGGCCCGGGCGCTGGTCACCCGCCCGTCGGTGCTGCTGCTGGACGAGCCGTTCTCCAACCTGGACACGATCCTGCGCGTCCAGATCCGGGCCGAGGTGCAGCGGCTGCTGGCCGACCTCGGGGTCACGGCCGTGTTCGTCACCCACGACCAGGAGGAGGCGTTCGTGGTCGGCGACGAGGTGGCGGTGATGCTGGCCGGCCGGGTCGTGCAGCAGGCGGCCCCGACCGAGCTGTACCGGGCCCCCGCCTCCCGGGCGGTGGCCGGCTTCCTCGGCGACGCCAACCTGCTCCCGGGGGTGGCCACGGCCGGCCTGGCCGACACCGCCATCGGGCGGGTGCCGCTCCGGGCCGAGCTGGCTGGCCACGTCGACGTGCTCCTGCGGCCCGAGCAGCTGCGGGTCAGCGCCGGGGCGGCCGCGACCATCGACTCGGTCCAGTACTTCGGCCACGACGCCGTCTACCTGACCCGGCTGCCCGGCGGGGCGGCCCTGCGGGTGCGGGTGCTGGACGCCCCCGAGTTCCGGCCCGGCGACACCGTCGACCTCGACTACGTCGGCGGCCCGACCGTCGGCTACCCGCGGGCCACCGCTGGCTGACCCGGCCGACCTGGTCATCCTCGGTGCCGGGCCGGCCGGGGTGGGCGCGGCCTACCGGACGGCCAGGGCCGGGCACCGGGTGGTGGTGCTGGAGCGGGCCCCCGGCCCCGGCGGGGCCGCGGCCAGCTTCGAGCTGGACGGGGTCCGGGTCGACCACGGCAGCCACCGGCTGCACCCGGCGACCGACCCCCGCATCCTCGGGGACCTGCGCGGCCTGCTCGGCGACGACCTCCAGCGCCGGCCCCGCAACGGCCGCATCCACCTGGAGGGCCGCTGGATCCGGTTCCCGCTGCGCCCGGCCGACCTGGCCCGGCGGCTGCCGCCGTCGTTC
>JASLIH010000365.1 GCA_030152105.1 Actinomycetes bacterium | reverse complement strand
CGGCCTTGAGGCCGCCGTACTGGGCCCGCCAGCGATGGTAGGTCGCCTCCGAGATCTCCAGGTGCTTGGCGACCTCGGGAACCTCACGGCCCTCGCCCAGCAGCCGGTCGGCCTCTCGGAGCTTGCGGATGATCTGCTCGGGGCTGTGGCGGCGTCGCTTCATCGAGTCCTCCTGCCCATCGGGGCGGTCGGACTCTCATACCAGGCGGACCAATCTCAAGGGGTCAGGCCACCGTCTCAATGAACCTGGCCCGCGTCTCATTGAAGTTGGCCCCATCGACTCGTCTGTCTCACTGAAGTTGGCCCAAGACGTACGTCTCACTCCGGGTCCCCCCACCTGGTCAGGCATCGAGGGGCGTAGGTTCCCTCGAACCGCCAAGCACGCGGGGGGACCTACAAGGCCAAGGTTTGCTGCAGCGGCACGTGGCGCGACCGGCAACGTTCGCCTTGTCTCGACAGAGTCCGAATCGGTTATCGCGTCGTCGACATGTGCGACTGGATCTCGCGCGGGTCCGGTCACCGGCATCAACAGCCAGCCGGCCACGACCTCGAAGGCCCGCGATCAGCCATGGGTCTCCAGGCCGTTGCGATCGAGCGCTGCTCGGATCTGGCTGAGCCACGCTGTGCCCAGCTGGCGCCCGTTTGGGAATTGGTCGCCTCGATCCCAGCGCCACGTTGTGATCATCGCCAGCACGAGGATCCGGCACTCGCGCAGCAAGCCTTGATTGACACCCGGATAGTGCTCGCTGACTTCTTCGGGCGCATGGGCGAGGTCGAATTCGACAGGCCCACGGCAGCACGTCTCGAGGTCGATGAACACCAGCCCATTCTTCGTGGTGAGCACGTTGCCTGGATGCGGCTCGCCGTGCAGGAGCTGCTCGGCGGCGCCGCGCTCACCGATCACTCGTCTCAGGCTTCGTAACGTGCTGCCGAGCAGTTCCCGGTCCGCGTCGGCGAGCGCCGGAGTGTGGTCGCGGCTTGCCACGAGTTGTTGAGCCTGCTCGACTCGATCCGTGAAGTGCGGCGTCGGGACATCGAGCTTGCGCATGCCGGCATGCAGCCGCCCCAGCGCATTGGCGTAATCGGCTGGTGCGACCTCTCGAGGCGTCGCGGGTTCGTAGTAGGTCCACAGCGTGACCACGAAGCCATCACGCTCATAGACGCGTGGCTCCACTCGAGGGTCAAGAGCAGCCACCGGGCTCTCGGATTCGGCGAGCCGTTGAGCAAGCTCGACTTCGAGTTGTGCGACCTGATGCGCTACAGGTGCCACCCGGGCCAGGACGTCACAAGGCAGCAGACGCAGAGTGAGCGTGTTCGAGTCATGAAGAACGATCGCGTCGTCGACTGTCAGGTCAAGTGATGAGGCGATCGACATGGCCACAGCCACCGCACGCGGGACCTCCGACACCTGCATCGTTGTCTGGCCCTCTCCCTTGCGCGCTGCCCTACTCCCCAAGCGGTGCGACCTGGGCCACCGTACCAAGTTGTCGATAGAGAGCCGCGGTGGCGCGACGGGCGGGGCGCGACTGAAGTTGGCCGAGAATGGCCGGCTGTCTCACTGAATCTGCGCTCTGGGCGTTGCTGACCACATGGACGTCTCACTGAAGTTGATCTGCGACGCGCGTTGTCTCACTGAAGTTGGCCCTCCTTGTCCATTCTCATTGGTGGACCGCCAGCCAGTCGGCGGTGTCATCGAACGCGCGGGTCGCCGCCAGGAAGGTGGAGACCATGGATCGAACAAATCGTCAAAGCTCGGTGCGCTGGCGACGATCGGCGCGGACTCCAGCGATGACCAGCAGCGGCACGGTCGCGGCGATCCCAAGCCAGTACCACCTCGCTGGCGGGCTCAACCCCGCACGCTGCTCCAGCGCCCAGGCCAACCCGGGGGCCACCAGCACGATCGCGGCGATGGCGGGTCGTGGGTCACGGGCAACCAGCGCCAGCCCCAGCGCCGCCGCCACCAGCACGGCCTGGGGTGCCGATCGTGCCGCGGTCCAGCCCAGCTCCCCCAGCCGTTCCAGCCGCGCGGGTCCGATGCTGGCCAGCCCCAGGCCGCCGGCGGCCCGGGCGGCCACCACGACCAGGACCGGCACCGCGACCTGGGCGACCGGGACCAGCAGCCACCACCAGGCGCGCGCCCGCAGCTGCCGGCGCAGCACCGGCAGCGACAGCAGGCCCAACAGCAGGACCGGCGCCAGGTGTCGGGCCACCGTCGACCAGTCACCATAGGCAGGCGCCCAGCTGAACAGGCCCTGCGGCAGCCGCATCGGCAGCAGCGGCCGGGCCGCCGCCAGCGCGGCGACCACGGCCAGCACCAGGCCCACCCACGGCCTGGCGCGCAGGATCGCCACGACGGTCGCGGCCACCAGCACCGTCCACGGCAGGTACCACCAGGCCTGCCCCAGCACCAGCACGTCGAGGTTGGCGAACATCAGCAGCAGCACGCCCAGCTGCAACCCGTCCGCCCAGATCCTGCCCGGCCCCTCGGCGGCTGCCAGGCGGGCACGCGCCCGCAGGCCTTCAACCAGCAGCGACCATGCCTCCCTGGCCGGCGGCATCCGCCGGTCGCCGCCGGATTCCGCCAGGGTGGTGAGGATCTCGTCCGCGCTTGCGGCGCGTACCTGGGGCGGGTAGGCCAACAGCAGGCGCCGGTAGCGGCGCTCCAGCCGGGGGTTCATGCCGGCTGGGGGCCGACGGCCGGCAGGTCGTGGCGGCCGGTGACGAGCCGGGCTGCCTGTTCCATGCGTGCCGCCTCCTGCTGGAGTGCGTGAATGCCGTGGTCGGTCAGCTGGTAGTAGCGGCGCGTGCGGCCGGCGACCTGCTCGTGGCCCACCACCGTGACCAGGTGCTGGTCGGCCAGGCGGTCCAGGGCGCCATACAGGGTGCCCGCCGTCAACCGGACCCGCCCGTTGGACTGCTCGGCGGCCTTCTTGATGATCCCGTAGCCATGGAGGCGGCCATCCAGCAGCGCCGCCAGCACGAAGTAGGTCGGTTCCGTGAACGAGCCCTGACGTCTCATAGTACGACCAACTATATATCGACACTCGTACTATGACAAGCCAAAGACATCGGGGCATGGGCTCAGCCTGCGACCCGGACGCTGGCTTGCGTCGGGCGCCGACTGTTGGTGGCGCAATCCTGATTTCTGCGGAATCGTCCGACGAAGGATCGCTTCGGCCTGTCGAACTCGCTCGCGGTCTCGAGCTGCCGCGGCGCTGCTGACTAGGCACCGAACGGGCTATCTCACTGAAGTTGACCCCAAGGCGCGTTGTCTCACTGAAGTTGGCCCCGTTGTCCGTTCTCACTTGACCTGAGGCGCCA
>JASLIH010000294.1 GCA_030152105.1 Actinomycetes bacterium | reverse complement strand
GGCACCGGCCGGGCCGGGTCCAGCCAGCCGGACGTGCTCACCGGGGCACCCCCCTGGGTTCCCCGGACCCCTCCCGATTCACCGGGGCACCCCCCTGGGGTTCCCCGGACCCCTCCATCAACTGATCACCGTCTGGGACTGCTCGCGCATGAACTGCTGGACGTAGTACAGGCCGCCGCCGGCCTTGCCTGAGCTGCCCGACCCCTTCCAGCCGCCGAACGGCTGCACCCCCGGCCAGGCGCCGGTGGTGGCGCCGGCCTTGCGGTTGACGTAGACGACCCCGGCCTGGATCCGGTCCAGGAACCGGTCGACCTCGGCCGGGTCGGCCGAGTAGAAGCCGGCCGTGAGGCCGTACTCGGTGTCGTTGGCCAGCTCCAGGGCCTCGTCCAGGTTCTCGACCGGGGCCACGGCCACCAACGGCACGAACAGCTCGTCCTTGAACAGCCGGTGGTCGGTGGGTAGGTCGGCGACCACGGTCGGGGCGACGTAGTTGCCCCTGGGGAGGTCGTCGGCGAGGACCTCGCCGCCGGCCAGCACCCTGCCCTCCTTGCGGGCCTCCTTGACCGCCTCCTTGAACCGCTCGACCGCCTCGTCGTCGATCACCGGGCCCATGTAGACGTCGCGGTCCAGGGGGTCGCCGACCCGCAGCCGGGCCGCCCGGTCGGCCAGCTTGCCGGTGAACTCGTTGGCCACGGCCCGCTCCACGTACACCCGCGAGCAGGCCGAGCACTTCTGCCCGGAGAAGCCGAAGGCCGAGCGGAGCACGCCCTCGGCGGCCAGGTCGAGGTCGGCCTTGGCCGAGACGATGGCCGGGTTCTTGCCGCCCATCTCGCACACCGCCGGCCGGGGCACGCCCTTGGAGAACTCCCGGTAGATCTTCGTGCCGACCGCGTAGCTGCCGGTGAAGGTGATCCCGTCGACGCCGTCGTTGGCCACGACCAGCTTGCCGACCTCGTCCCCGCCGGGCAGGAAGTGGAACACCCCGGCGGGCAGACCGGCGTCGCGCAGGCACTCGTACAGCTTGTAGCCGGTGAACGAGCCCTGGGGGGACGGCTTGAGGACGACGGTGTTGCCGGCCACCAGGGCGCCGCCGGCCGGCCCGGCGGCCAGGGCCATGGGGAAGTTGAACGGGCTGATGACCGCCCACACGCCGTAGGGCTTGAGCACCGAGCGGGTGTGCTCGTTGGCCGACAGCTGGCCCATCTTGTGGGCGAAGCCGTCGTTGTCCTCCAGCTGCTGGCAGTAGTAGCGGATCAGGTCGGCCGACTCCTCGACGTCGCCGAGGGCCTCGAGCCGGTTCTTGCCGACCTCCATGGCCATCAGGGCGGCCAGCTCGTTGGAACGCTCGCTGATCAGGTCGGCGGCCCGGCGCAGCAGGCCGACGCGCTCCTGCCAGGGCGTGGCCGCCCAGGCGCCGAAGGCGAGCCGGGCGGCGGCGACGGCGTCGTCGACGTCGCGCTCGGTGGCCGAGTGCACGGTGGCCAGCTCGAGCTGGGCGTCGTTGGGACTGTGGAGGGTGAAGGCCTCCCCGTCGGAGCGGGCCTCGCCGTCGACCACCGTCGGGACGGTCTGGCCGACCCAGGCCTGCGCGGTCTTCACGCCCTCCTCGAAGGCGGCGTGCAGCTCCTCGTTGTCTGCCGAGAGGGTGGCGTAGGTGACGCGGAAGTTGGCCATGGGGGCTCCCTTCGATGGAAGGCTGCGGCCGTGCGGTGCGGTTCGGGGACGAGTCTACCTGGGCGTTCGGGCCTGGCTCAGGTCCAGCCGCCGAAGCTCCGGGCGGCCGGGAGGTGGAGCTCGTCGGGGCCGTGGGCGAGGCGGCCGGCGACCATGGTGAAGATCGCCTCGGTGCCCTCCAGGTCGGCCGGGTCGGCGGCCAGGACGTCGCCGGCGAAGGCGGTCAGGTCAGCCCGCTGGCCGGGCTCGATGGTGCCGCTGATCCGCTCCTGGCGGGCCAGGACCCGGCCCCCGAGGGTGAACACCTCCAGGGCCACGGGGAGGCCGAGGCGCTGGCTGGGCCGGTGGTGGTGGACGGCCGCGGCCACCCCGTGCCAGGGGTCGAGGGGGGTGACGTTGGCGTCGGAGGAGCCGCCGGTCGGGACCCCGCGCCGCCACAGGTCGGCGAACGGGTTCATGCTCTTGGCCCGGCGCGGGCCGAGGCGGCGGGCGTACATGCCGCTGGGGCCGCCCCAGGCGGTGTCGAAGGCCGGCTGCACGCTGGCCGCCAGCCCGAGGGTGGCCATCCGGTCGGCCCCGTCGGCGCCGAGCAGCTCGACGTGCTCGATCCGGTGCCGGCAGCCCCGGAAGGCGGTCGGCCCGACGGCCTTCATGGCCCGCCGGGCGCAGCGCAGGGCCTGGCCGATGGCCAGGTCGCCGATGGCGTGGACCCCGACCTGGACCCCGGCCTGGCTGGCCCGCACGTACAGCTCGGTCAGCTCCTGGTCGTCGTGGTACAGCACCCCGCTGGTGTCGGGCCGGTCCTCATAGGGGGTGGAGAGGGCGGCGGTGTGGGAGCCGAGCGACCCGTCCAGGAACAGGTCGCCGCCGACCTGGGCCAGCTTGCGGTCGCCCACGTACTCGAGGTCCAGGTCGCCCCAGTAGCCGATGACCTCGATGGGCAGGTCCTCGACCCGGTCGAGCAGCAGCTCGAAGTCGCGCCGGCCGGCGATGTCGGGGCCGCCCATCTCGTGGACGCAGGCGACCCCGCGCCGGGCGGCCTGGCACAGGGCGGCGTCCTGGGCGGCCCGCAGGGTGTCAGCGGGCAGGCTGGCCAGCGCGAACCCCCGGGCCAGGTGGTTGGCGTCGCCCCTGGTCACCCCCGTCGGGGCGCCGGCCGGGTCCCGGTCGCAGCCGGTCGCCTCCAGCGCGCCCGAGTCGCCCAGCACCTCCAGGGTGGCCAGGCCCTGGTGGCCGTCGACCCGGGACAGGTAGACCGGGCGGCCGCCGGCCGCCTCGGCCAGCTGGGCCGGCGACGGCAGCTCGGGGGTCTCGAAGCGGGTCTCGTCGTAGCCGTCCCCCCACAGCAGGCCGTCCGCGGTGGCCCGGGCCGCGGCCGCCCGGACCCGCTCCAGCAGCTCGGCCACCGAGCGGGCCTGGCGCAGGTCGGCGCCGTGGTCAGCCAGGCCGGTGGCGGACAGGTGGACGTGGGCGTCGACGAACCCCGGCATCAGGGTGGCGTCGCCCAGGTCGACCACCCGGTCGGCCCCGAGGGCGGCGACCTCGGCGGCTGGGACGACGGCGGTGATGCGCCCGCTCTCCACGGCCACGGCCAGGTCGAGGCGGCGGCCGAGGGCGTCGCCGAGGCGGTTGCGGGCGTCGTGGAGGCTGGGCCCGGCTGCCCCCCAGATGGTGTGGGCGATGACCGCGAGGCCGGGCACGGGCGGAAGAACCTCCTAGGGTGGTCAGGTCTGGCAGTCTAGGGCCTGTCCCCCACGCCCGGCCAGAGGGTGGTCTGTTCGGGCTGGCCCCTCCTGTAGCGGGATGAGGGGTCGCCGGTCATACTCGTAGGCAGTGTGAGCAGGTCGGTCGGCGTCAACTGGCGGCAGAAGGGCGGGGGTCCGTGAGTCAGCCACTCCGATACACCATCAGAAAGACCCTGAAGCGGCTCCTCATCCTCGCGATCATCTATGCCCTGACGATCCCCATCATGTACTGGATGTACCGGAACAACCGGGGCATGGACTGGTGGAACATCCTGGGTGGCGACCCCCGCGTCGCCCCCGAGTACCGCGGCTACCTGATCAGGACCGACCACCCCCTGGCCCCCGACTTCAACCTCTGGAAGGCCACCACGGCGCTGCCGCTGTCCTTCATGGGGCTGGCCTTCTACTTCCTGTTCTTCATGTCGCTGATGGTCATGCAGTTCGTGGCCATGTTCTGGTTCCTGGCCAGGGGCGGGACCTACGTCATCTACCCGCGGGAGTACGACGTCACCTTCGACGACGTCCGCGGCCAGCCCGAGATCGTCGAGTCGACCAAGGAAGCCCTGACCCTGTTCCAGGGGTTCAAGAAGTTCCGAGACGCCGGCGGCTACCCGCCGCATGGGGTCCTGTTCGAGGGCCCGCCGGGAACGGGCAAGACCCTGCTCGGCAAGGCCATCGCCGGGTCGGCCAACGTGCCGTTCGTGTACGCCTCGGGCACCAGCTTCAACAACATGTTCATGGGCATCGGCAACCTGCGCATCATGCGGCTGTTCAAGAAGGCCCGGAAGCTGTCGCGCAAGTACGGCGGGGCCGTGATCTTCCTGGACGAGCTCGACGCGGTCGGCGGCAGCCGCGGGGCGGTGTCCAGCGCCAGCTCGCCCGCCGACACCAGCCGCCACTGGGCCAAGGGGCCGCTGCGGATCATCATGGGCGGCATGGGCATGGGCGGCGGCAGCATGTACGTCAACGAGCTGCTGGTCCAGATGGACGGCATGATCATGCCCAAGGGGCTGTGGCGCCACGTCAAGCGGATCCTGCACCTCGGCAAGCCCAAGATCCCCCAGTACAACGTGATGGTCATCGGGGCCACCAACCAGGCCACGACCCTCGACCCGGCGCTGCTGCGGCCGGGCCGCTTCGACCGCAAGCTGCATGTCGGCCTGCCCTCGGGGCCGGGGCGCGAGGACATCCTCAACTACTACCTCGACAAGGTGCCCCACGAGGTGGTCGACATCTCGCGGCTGGCCAGGGCGACCTACGGGTTCAGCCCCGCCCAGATCAAGAACCTGGTCAACGAGGCGCTGATCTTCGCCCTGGTCGCCGGGCGCGAGAAGCTCAACTTCGACGACCTGTGGACGGCCAAGGTGACCGAGGAGATCGGCCTCAAGGAGGCGACCAAGACCTCGGCCCGTGACCGCCAGATGACCGCCTTCCACGAGGCCGGCCACGCCGTGCTCGGCTACGTGCTGGAGCTCGACGACCAGATCCAGGTCGCCTCGATCATCAAGCGGCGCGACACCCTCGGCGTGGTCTACCGGACCCCGATCGAGGAGCGCTACACCGAGCTGCGCGAGGACATGCGCCGCGACATCATCGTCTCGCTCGGCGGGCTGGCCGCCGAGCAGATCTGGTTCGGCGACACCACCGGCGGCCCCGCCTCC
>JASLIH010000290.1 GCA_030152105.1 Actinomycetes bacterium | reverse complement strand
CCGCCCACCGGGTCCTGGGCCTGCCGTCCCGGACCCCCGACCCTCGCGGAGCCGCACCATGGCCGACCCCCTGTCCGAGCAGCAGCGCGCCTTCCTCGAGGCCAACCACAGCGCCGTGATGGCGACCGTGGACAGCCGTGGTCGGCCCCACGCCGTGCCCGTGCTGTGCGCGCTGGTCGACGGCCAGCTGTGGAGCTCGGGCACAGATTTCAGAGTCCGGACCCGCTACCTGGCCGCCCGGCCGTACGCCAGCCTGACCGTGCTCGGCAAGGGGTTCTGGGGCGAGTGGCTGACCGTCAGCGGGCCGGTCGAGACCCGGCGCGAGCGCCGGGTCGAGGACAACCTGCGGCTGTACCGGGCGGCCACCGGCCGCGACCCCGACGACCTCGAGGAGTACCGGACGGCCATGGTCGCCGAGCGCCGCCTGGTCTATGTCCTGACCCCCGAGCGGGTCTACCCGTCCTCACGCTGACAGGAGGTCACGCGATGGCAGGCGAGCGGATCGCGGTCGTCACCGGCGCGTCCAGCGGCATCGGGGCGGCCAGCGCCCGCCAGCTGGCCAGGGCCGGGTTCCACGTGGTCGTCGGCGCCCGCCGCGCCGACCGCCTTCAGGCCCTGGCCGAGGAGGTGGGCGC
This sequence comes from Actinomycetes bacterium, assembly GCA_030152105.1. The sequence continues at coordinate 3,597 of JASLIH010000290.1, read as the reverse complement.
CACCACCCTGGCCCTGGACGTCACCGACCCGGCCTCGGTCGAGGCGTTCGCGGCCGCCGTGCGCGACCGCCACGGCCACGCCGACGTGCTGGTCAACAACGCCGGCACCGGCGTCGGCCTCGACCCGGTGGCCGAGGGCCGCGAGGCCGACTGGCAGGCCACCATGGACACCAACGTCGTCGGGCTGCTGCGGGTCACCCGCACCTTCCTGCCCCTGCTGCGGGCCGCCCCCCATGCCCACATCGTCAACCTCGGCTCCATCGCCGGGTTCGAGGTCTACCCCGGCGGGGCCGGCTACACCGCCTCCAAGCACGCCGTCCGGGCCATCACCCAGACCCTGCGCCTGGAGCTGAACGGCGAGCCGATCCGGATCACCGAGATCGCCCCCGGCATGGTCGAGACCGAGTTCTCGGTCATCCGTTTCCGCGGCGACACCGCCAGGGCCGACGACGTCTACGCGGGCGTCCAGCCCCTGACCGCCGACGACATCGCCGACTGCATCACCTGGGCCGTGACCCGGCCGCCCCATGTCGACATCGACTTCATGGTCGTCCGCCCGGTCGCCCAGGCCGCCGCCTACAAGGTCGCCCGCGACCCCGGCTGACCGAGCAGCTCGCCGGCGGCCCGGAGGCCGCTGCGCAGCGCGCCTTCCATGAGGCCGGACCAGGGGCCGGCGGTGTGCTCGCCGGCGAAGTGGAGGGGGCCGACGGGGCAGGCCAGGAGGCCGGGGTCGGCGGGGTCGAAGGCCGGGGTCCGGGTCGAGTAGGCGGCCGCGACGAAGGGGTCGTCGTCCCAGGTGGACAGGACGGCCCCGCCGTCCAGGTCCAGGTCGGGGCGGAGGGCGGCCAGGCGCCGGCGCCAGGTCGCCGGGCCGGCGGCGACCTCGAGGCCGGCCAGGGCCGGGGCCGACCCGGCGAAGGCGCTCACCACCGGCTGGACGGCACCGTCGGCGCCGCGGGCCGTCCAGGCCCAGTAGTGGTCGGGGACCGACAGGACGGCGCTGGGCGGCGGGACCCGGCTCAGGGGCACGAACAGCTTGGCGGCGTGGCCGTAGGCGACCCGCTCCAGGGCCTCGGCCTTCCAGGCCGGCAGGGGCGGGTCGAAGCGGATGCGGCCGATGACCGAGGCCGGCACGGCCAGCAGGCAGGCCTCGGCCTCCAGCTCGGCCCCGTCGACCGCGACCCGCACCCCCGGCCCGGACCAGCCGACCGCCCGGACACCGGCCCCCAGGTGGACAGCCCCGCCGAGCCGCTCGGCCAGGCGCAGGGCGATGCGCTGGTTGCCGCCGGCCACCCGGAGGCTCTCGCGGGTCGAGAAGCTGGACCCGGCGTGGCCGAGCACGGTGGCGGCCAGCTCCTGGACCGGCTGGGCGGCCGAGACCTGCAGCCGGGCGGCGATGGCCTGGCGGGCGCCCGGGTCAAGGGGCAGCTCGGCCAGCACGTCCGCCACCGACCGGCCGGCGGCGGCCAGGCCGGGCCGCTCGGCCAGCAGCCCCTTGAGCCGCTCCACCTCGGCCAGGACGGCGGCCCGGTCGGTCCCGAGGCCGCCGCGGGGCTCGCGGTCGCCGTAGGCCATGCCGGTCGGGGCCATGGCCAGGCCGAGGCGGCCGGCGGTGGCGACCAGTGTCTGGTGGTCGTCCTCGACGAACTCGGCCCCCAGCTCGACCACGGCCCCGTTGCCCAGCCGGCGGGAGTGGACCCGGCCCCCGACCCGCTCCCGCGCCTCAAGGACCAGCGGCTCCAGGCCGCCGCCGGCCAGGGCCACGGCCGCGGCCAGCCCGGCGAACCCGGCCCCGATCACGCACACCCGCGCCGGGGCCGGCCCGGCCGGGCCGGCGGTGGCGTCGGTCGTAGGCACGGCCACAGGTTACGGCGTAGTGTTCCCCCATGCCTGACGAGGAAGCGCGCATCGCGCTGTTCATCGACCACGAGAACCTGGTCATTGGGGCCAGGGAGATCGGCCGGGGCTTCGACATCGGCCCGATCATGGACGCCCTGGCCGAGCGGGGCCGGGTGGTGGCCCGGCGGGCCTACGCCGACTGGACGCTGTTCGCCGGCGACCGCCGCACCCTGGTCGAGCACAACTGCGAGCTGATCGACATCCCCCAGCGGACCGGGGCGGTGCGCAAGAACGCCGCCGACATCAAGCTGGCCGTGGACGCGATGGAGCTGGCCTATGAGCGCGGGTTCGTGTCGACCTTCGTGATCTGCTCCGGCGACAGCGACTTCACTCCGCTGGTGGCGGCCCTGCGGGGCCTGAACCGGCGGGTCATCGGGATCGGGGTGAAGGGCTCGACCTCCAGCCTGCTCCCCCCCGCCTGCGACGAGTTCCTGTTCTACGACCGCCTGCCCGGGGTCGGCGAGCTGGCCCAGCAGGGGAGCCGCCGGACCGGCAACGGCGGCAACGGCGGCAACGGCGGGTCCCGCCCGCCCCGGCGGACCTCCAAGCCCCGCAAGGACGACGGTGCCGCGCCGGCCGGCCAGCGCGACCTCCAGGAGCTGCAGCGTCAGCTCACCCAGACCCTGGCCGGGCTGAAGCAGAGCGGCGCCGAGCCGGTGCTGGCGTCCTCGCTGAAGCGGGCCCTGCTGCGCAAGGACCCGACCTTCGCCGAGTCCGACTACGGCTTCCGGGCCTTCCGGGAGCTGCTCGCCCAGGCCGAGCGCAACGGCATCGTCTCCCTCACCGAGGGCCAGGCCCCCGGCGACCCGGCGGTCGACTTCCCCGACTCCGGCCAGGCCGACAAGGCCTTCGACCTGCTCCGCCAGACCCTCCTGGAGCTCCAGGGCGACGACGAAGAGGTCCCCCTGTCCGGCCTCAAGGACCAGATGCGAAAGCGCGACCCCCGCTGGTCGGAGAAGGACTTCGGCTACTCCGGCTTCCTCCAGTTCGTCAAGGCGGCCGCGGCCAAGGGCAACGTCAACATGGAATGGGACGACGCCGAAGGCGACTACTTCCTCTACGTGCCTGAGTAGCGAGGTGGCGTGAAGTCAGCCGAGCCGCCAGCAGCCCGGCTCGTGCGGGGGCGGGACCCGGCCGACGCTCTGGAGGAAGGCCTCCACCACCTGGGGGCCGGCGAACTGGAAGGTCTGGCGGTAGACCCGCTGCTGGTCCTCGAGCTCTTCGGGCTGGGCGGCGACCCAGTCGCCGAAGGAGCCGTGCTCGTCGGCCAGGGCCAGCACCACCTTGGCGTTCTCGATGGTGGCCAGCACCTTGGCCCGGTTGCGGACGATCCCCGGGTCGCGCAGGACCAGCGTGACGTCCTTGGCCGTGAAGGCGGCGACGATCTTGGGCTCGAAGTCGGAGAAGGCCCGGCGGAAGCCGTCGCGTTTGGCGAGCACGGTGCGCCAGGACAGGCCGGCCTGGAACACCTCAAGGCTGAGGCGTTCGAACCAGCCGGCGTCGCCGACCGGGGCCTCGCCCCACTCGTTGTCGTGGTAGGTGGCGAGGACGGGATCGGTGGCGGCCCAACGGCAGCGGGTCTTGCCATCAAGCGCGGGGAGCACCATGCACGACCTCCGTGGTGCGCGGCAGCGGTGAGGCTCATGGTCGCCGGAACGACCGCTGAAGCGTAATACGACGAGGCGCCCAGGAGGTAAC
>JASLIH010000274.1 GCA_030152105.1 Actinomycetes bacterium | reverse complement strand
TGATGGTGGAGCGGGTGACGGGAATCGAACCCGCGTCACGAGCTTGGAAGGCTTGTGCTCTGCCATTGAGCTACACCCGCGTGGTGGTCGGGCGAGGGTATCAGGCGATGTCCGTGAGAGATTGGGCGGAAGCGAGCGGGGAGGCTGATGTGGTGCGCGGGGTTGCGGTGGGACTGGTGGGGGCTGGGCCGTGGGCGGGGATGCTGCATGCGCCGATGCTGGCCGGGGGGCCGGAGACGACTCTGGCCGGGGTGTGGGCGCGGCGGCCGGAGGCGGCGCGGGCGCTGGCCGAGGCCCATGGGAGCCGCGCTGTCGAGCGCCTCGAGGAGCTGTGGGACCTCTGTGAGGCGGTGGCGTTCGCCGTGCCGCCGGATGTCCAGGCGGAGCTGGCCACGGCGGCGGCCAGGGCCGGCAAGCATCTGCTGCTCGACAAGCCGCTGGCCCTGACCGTCGGGGCGGCCGAGGGGCTGGCGGCGGCCGTCGGCGAGGCCGGGGTGGTGTCCCAGATGGTGCTGACCAACCGCTACGGGCCGCGGGGGCGGGCGTTCCTGGCCGAGGCCGAGGAGTTCGAGGTGGTAGGGGCGCGCTGTGCGTCGCTGTCGGGGGCGCTGCTGGACCAGAGCCCGTTCGCGACCCCATGGCGCAAGCGGCACGGGGCGCTGCTGGACGTCGGGCCGCACCTGTTCGACCTGCTGGAGGGGGCGATCGGGCCGATCGAGGAGCTGTCGGGGCGGGGCGACCCGCTGCGGTGGGTGTCGCTGACCTGCCGCCATGCCGGTGGGCAGGTCAGCGAGGTCTCGATGTCGCTCACGCTGCCGCTGGCCGAACCGGTGTTCGAGTGCGCGCTGTACGGGCCGTCGGGGTCGCTCGGCTACCGCCGGCCGCCGGACAGGCCGTCGGCCGAGGCCGAGCTGGAGGCGGCCGGGGCCACCCTCCGGCGAGAGTTCGCCACCGCCGTGACCAGCGGGATCCCGCCGGCGCTGGACGTCAACCGGGGGGTCCGGCTGCAGCGGCTGATCGACGTCGCCGCCCGCTCGCTCGGCTAGCCGGGGGGCCGGTGCAGTCCGGCCGATGTGGCCGAACGGTGACAAGACCGAGAGCGGAGCGTACCGAGCAAGGTGCCGCTTTGTGACCCGCCCGGCCCAAGCTGAGGCTGCAGCGCTGCACGCAGCGGCGCAGGAGAGAGGAGCTGTCATGTCGGCACCTACGCTGGACAGGCATCCCGGTAGCTCCCAGGCCGGGTCGTCCGAGGGCCGCCGCCGTGGTCGCAAGCAGCTGATCCTTGTCGCGAGTGCCCTGATCGTGCTGTCCCTGGCCGTGGGGACCAGCCTGGCCCTGGCCACCCGGCCGGTGGCCCGCCAGGACCCGGCCGCGGCCGCGCCCACGGTCGCCGCCGAGGACCAGAACGCCGTCGCCGGACAGGGATCGACCGAGGGGCAGGGGCAGGACGCCACCGGCACCGCCGGCGGGACCGGGTCGGGTGGCCAGGTGAGCGGGACCGAGGCCGCGGCGCCGGTCCTGCCCGACGGCGACACCACCGCCTACATCACCAAGGTCGCCAGCGACCGCATCGTGGTCGACGTCGTCCAGGTGTTCAACGACGACAAGGCCGTCAAGGCCGCGATCGCCGACGGCAAGCCGCCCGCCGAGGCCAAGTACCTCACGGGCTGGGTCCGCAACGAGAACCCGCGGCTGCGCACCCTGCCCCTGGCCGGCGGCCTCGACGTCAGGCTGCTCGGCGGCTGCGAGGAGTCCGGCAGCGACCGTGCCGCCGTGCTCTCCAAGCTGGCCGACCACGCCAAGCGCATGGGCCCCTACTACTTCACCCTGACCGTGGCCGACGGGAAGGTGAAGCGGATCCAGGAGCACCTGGCCATCAACGCCTGCTGACGACAGTCACCTGCGAGGCCGGGCCGAGCGCCCGGCCTCGCGCCGTCGCGGCTGGTAATTCGGTTCTCAGCGGCCGGCGCCGCCGGTACGGTCGGGGGATGCGCGAGCTCCCGCTGGGACATCCCGGCACGCCCGACCTGCGCTCGCCCGCCCGCTTTCTGTTGTGGGTGGCGCGCGGGCAGCTAGGCACGCTCGCGATCGGGATTCTCTACGGCGTGGTCTGGATGGGCACCCTGGCGGTCGTGCCGGCCCTGGTCGGGCGGGCCATCGACCAGGGCGTGGCCGAGGGCGACCGGGCCGCGCTGGTCCGCGGGTCGGCCCTGGTCATGGCGGCCGGGCTGGTCACCGCCGTCGCCGGGATCCTTCGTCACCGCGCCGCCGTGGTCAACTGGCTGACCGCCTCCTACCGGGTCCAGCAGCTACTGGTCCGCCAGGCGGTGCGGCTCGGCGGCTCGCTGCCGCGCCGGGTCCCGACCGGCGAGGTCGCCGCCGTCGGCTCCCATGACGCCGAGCGGATCGGCTCGGCCATGGAGGTCCTCGGCAGCCGGCTGGCCGGGGCGCTGGTCTCCTTCGCGGTCGTGGCCGCGCTACTGCTGCGCACCTCGACCACCCTGGGGCTGCTGGTCGTGGCCGGGGTGCCGCTGCTGTCAGCCGGGGTCGGGCCGCTGCTGCGCCCGTTGCACCGGCGGCGGGCCCGGCACCGGGAGCTGGTCGGCCAGCTGACCACCGTCGGGGCCGACACCGTGAGCGGGCTGCGGGTGCTGCGTGGCATCGGCGGCGAGGCGGTGTTCTCCAGCCGGTACGCGGCCGCCTCCCAGGAGGTTCGGGCGGCCGGCCTGGCCGTGGCCAAGGTGCAGTCGCTGCTGGACGCGGCCGAGGTCGCGCTCCCCGGCATCTTCGTGGTCGCGGTCACCTGGCTGGGCGCCCGGCTGGCCGTGGCCGGGCAGGTCAGCGTTGGCGAGCTGATCGCCTTCTACGGCTACGCCGCGTTCCTGGTCCTGCCCGTGCGCACGGTGACCGAGGCCGCCGACAAGTTCACCCGGGCGCTTGTCGGGGCCCGCCGGGCCGTGGAGGTGCTGGCCCTTCAGCCCGAGCTGGTCTCCGGGTCGTCGGCGGAGGAGCCGCCGGTCGGGGCTGCCCTGGCCGACGGCCAGAGCGGCCTGGTCGTGGAGGCTGGGCAGCTCACCGCGGTCGTGGCCGGCGTCCCCGAGGAGGCGGCCGCGATCGCCGACCGGCTGGGGCGGTTCACCGACGGCGACGAGGTGCGCCTCGGCGGGGTCGCCCTGCGCGACCTGCCGCTGGAGGTCGTGCGCCGCCGGGTGCTGGTCAGCGAGCACGACCCGCGCCTGTTCACCGGGCGCCTCGGCGACGAGCTCGACCCGACCGGCGCCGCGCCCCCCGAGCGGGTGCTGGCCGCCGTCGACACCGCCTCGGCCGGCGACGTGCTGGAGGCGCTGCCCGACGGGCTGGACAGCGAGGTGGCCGAGCGCGGGCGGTCGTTCTCGGGCGGCCAGCGCCAGCGCCTCGTCCTGGCCCGGGCGCTGGTCGCCGACCCCGAGGTCCTGGTCCTGGTCGAGCCGACCAGCGCCGTCGACGCTCACACCGAGGCCCGCATCGCCGACGGGCTGGCCGCGGCCCGCCCCGGCCGGGCCACGGTGGTCTGCACCACCAGCCCCCTGCTGCTGGACCGGGCCGACAAGGTCGCGCTGGTGGCCGGCGGCCGGGTGGTGGCCGAGGGCACCCACCGCGACCTGCTGGACACCGAGCCGCGCTACCGCGCGGTCGTCACCCGAGGGGAGGAACCATGAGCGCCGCGCCGGGCAGCACCGCGGGCGCACCCGACGCGTCGGTTGGCATGGCCACCGCGCCGTTGACCGGGCTGCCGGTGGCGACGGCCGCCCAGGTCCGGGCCAGGGCCCGGGTGCTGGCCCGACGGCACCGGGGCCGCCTGGCCCTGGCCGTCGGGCTGCACGCCGCGGCCGCCGTGGCCGGGCTGGCCAGCCCGGCCCTGCTCGGCCTGCTGGTCGACGAGGTCGGCGGCGGCACCACCACCGGGCGGGTCGACCAGATCGCCCTGGCTGTGCTGGCCGCCCTGGTCGCCCAGGTGGTGCTGGTCCGGGTGGCCCGCCTGGCCTCCTACGCCCTCGGCGAGCGGGTGCTGGCCGAGCTGCGCGAGGAGTTCCTCGACGGCGTCCTCGGTCTGCCCCTGGGCACGGTCGAGGACGCCGGCACCGGCGACCTGATCGCCCGCTCCACCAGCGACGTCGAGCACGTCGCCGAGGTGGTCCGCTTCGGCGTGCCCGAGACCCTGATCGCCGCCGTGACCTCCACCCTCACCATCGCCGCCGCGGCCGCCGTGTCGCCCTGGATCACGCTGCCGTCGTGCCTGGTCGTGCTGCCGCAGCTGTGGTTCGCGACCCACTGGTACCTGCGGCGCGCCCCCGACGGCTACCGGCGGGAGATGGCCGCCTGGTCGCGGCTCACCGGCGGCGTGGCCGAGACGGTCGAGGGTGGCCGCACCGTCGAGGCGCTGGGGCTCCAGCAGCGCCGGATCCGCCGCACCGACGACGACATCGCCGGCTCCTACCGCAGCGAGCGCTACACCCTGGGCCTGCGGACGGTCTGGTTCCCGGTGATCGAGGGCGCCTACATGATCCCGGTGGCGACCGCGGTCCTGGTCGGTGGGCTGCTCCACGCCCGCGGGCTGGCCACCGTCGGCCAGGTCACCGCCGTCGCCCTCTACATGCGCCAGCTGGTCGAGCCCCTCGACATCCTGCTGTCCTGGCTGGACGAGCTCCAGGTGGGCGCGACCGCCCTGGCCCGGGTGCTCGGGGTCGCCCACGTCCCTGCCGACCGCCAGCCCACCGGCCGCCGGCCGGCAGGGGAGCGGCTGGCCGCCCGCGACGTCCGCTTCGCCTATACCCCGAGCCGCGACGTGCTCCACGGGGTCGACCTCGACCTGCACCACGGGGAGCGGCTGGCCATGGTCGGCCCCAGCGGCGCCGGCAAGTCGACCCTCGGGCGCCTGCTCGCCGGCGTCAACGCGCCCCGGGCCGGGTCGGTGACCGTCGGCGGGGTCGGCCTGGTCGAGCTGCCCCTCGACCAGCTCCGCGGCCACGTCGTGCTCGTCACCCAGGAGCAGCACGTCTTCGCCGGCACCTTGCGCGACAACCTGGCCCTGGCCCGCCCCGAGGCCGGCGACCCCGCCCTACGCTCGGCCCTTGCGGCGGTCGACGCCCTCGGCTGGGCCGAGGCCCTGCCGGCCGGCCTGGACACGGTCGTGGGGGCTGGCGGCCACACCCTGTCGTCGGCCCAGGCCCAGCAGGTCGCCCTGGCCCGCCTGGTCCTGGCCGACCCCCACACCCTGGTCCTGGACGAGGCGACCTCGCTGCTCGACCCGCGCGCCGCCCGCCACCTGGAGCGCTCGCTGTCGGCGGTCCTCTCCGGCCGCACCGTGGTCGCCATCGCCCACCGCCTCCACACCGCGCATGACGCCGACCGGGTCGCGGTGGTCGAGGACGGCCGGGTCACCGAGCTCGGCACCCACGACGAGCTGGTCGAGGCCGACGGCCCCTATGCCGCCCTCTGGCACCGCTGGCGCAACGAGCCGGCCCCGGCCGCGCGCCGCTGACCGGCCCGCTCAGGCCGGGGCGAGCCGCTCCAGGCGCCGGCGGGCGCGGGCGGCGGCGAGCAGGTTGCCCTTGCGCCCGTACAGCCCGAGGGCGTCGGTGACCGCCACCCGGGCCTCGGCCGCCCGGCCGGCCTTGTCGAGCACCACGGCCAGCTCCAGCAGAGCGTCGCCGTGCTGGTTGAGGAAGTCGGTCCTGGCCGCCAGGGCGACCGCCGAGCGGGCCAGCTCCTCGGCCTCGGCGAGCCGCCCGCCGGCGGCCAGGATTCTGGCCTGGAGGCCCTGCCAGACCATCTGGGCGGAGAGGTCGTCCTCGCCGGCCGCCTCCCGGCTGACCTCGATGAAGCGCTCGGCCTCCTCGGGGCGGCCCTGGGCGGCGATCGCCTGGGCGAGGAAGGCGGCGGTGGTGGCCAGGTAGCCCTTCTCGCCCATGGCCTCCAGCCCCTCGTAGTCGCGGCGCAGGTGCGCCTCGGCGGTGGCCGCGTCGCCGGCCAGCATGGCCACGAAGCTGGCCGGGTGGGTGACCGACGAGGTCATGGTCACGCCCAGCTCCTCGAAGGCGGCCATCCCCCTGGCCAGCAGCCGGCCCGCCTCGGCGATGCGGTCCTGCATGGCGTACAGGCCGGCCAGGTGGTTGAGGATCACCGCCTCGCCGGTCTGGTGGCTGCCGACCTCCTCCAGGTACCGCTCGCAGCGCTCGATGCCCTCGGGCGCCGGGGTCGGGCCCCACAGCGCGGCTGAGGCCAGCCAGCCCAGGACCTCGGTGAGCTGCCGCTCGTCACCGGCCAGGCGGGCGTGGACCGCCGCCTGGCGCCAGGCGTCCTCGGCGGCGGCCGAGTCGGCCTGCAGCCAGTGCACGGCCGCCCGCAGCCGCCAGGCCTGGCAGCGCCCGACCTCGTCGCCGGTCTGCTCGAAGGTGGCCAGCAGCTCGGGCAGGGCCTGGCCGACCTCGGCGGCGGCGGCGCCCATGTCCACCTGCAGGCCCAGCAGCAGCCGCTGGACCCGGGCCCGGGCGGCCAGCTCCCGGTCGCCCGCCACCCCGGCGATCCGCCCGGCGTCGGCCAGGACCCGGTCGGCCTGGTCGAGCCGGCCAGCCTCCAGCAGGGCGGCGCCGAGACCGGTCTGGGCCCGGGCGCGGGCCGGGTCGTCGGCCGGGAGGAGCGAGGCCGCCCGCTGGAGCAGGCGCACCGCGGCCGGGACGTCACCGCGGGCATGCGCCCTGGTCCCGGCCGTCTCCAGGTGGCCGGCGCCGCGCCGGGCCAGCGCCCTGACCTCGTCGTCGACCGCCCCCAGCTCGCCCCGGTAGCGGACCGCCTGCTCCAGGTGGTAGCCGACGATCTCGTCCTCGGCCGCCTGC
>JASLIH010000266.1 GCA_030152105.1 Actinomycetes bacterium | reverse complement strand
GGCCGCTGCGCATCGGCATCGCCGCCTTCCTGGGACTGGTCGTCGGGCTCCAGGCGTCCGGCCTGTGGGAGACCTTCCTGCTGTGGCGCAACCGTGTGCCCTTCGGCCAGCGCGACGCCCTGTTCAACCGCGACGTCGGCTTCTACATCTTCGAGCTGCCGTTCCAGCGGGCCGTGTTCGGCTGGCTGTTCACCACCCTGTTCCTGACCACCCTCCTGGTCGCGGCCGGGCACTACATCCTCGGCGGGATCCGCCCCCAGGCCGAGACCAACCGCATCGCCGCCCAGGCCCAGTCCCATCTGTGCGTCCTGCTCGGCCTCATCGTGGCCCTCAAGGCCTGGGGCTACTGGCTGGACAAGTACCAGCTGCTGTTCTCATCCCGCGGGGTGGTCGCGGGCGCCTCCTACACCGACGTCAAGGCCCAGCTGCCCGCCCTGGAGGTGCTGTTCTGGGTCGCCCTGATCTGCGCCGCGATGTTCTTCTGGGGGGCGAGGCGGGGCGGCCTGACGGTGCCGCTGATCAGCATCGTGCTGCTTGCCGGGGTGTCGCTGATCATGGGCGGCATCGTCCCGGCGGTGTTCCAGCGGTTCCGGGTCGAGCCCCAGGAGCTGACCCGCGAGCGTCCCTACATCGAGCACAACCTCGTCGCCACCCGCGAGTCGTTCAACCTGCAGCGGGTCCAGACCAAGCCGTTCCCGGCCAGCGACAACCTCACCCCCAAGGACCTGCTGGCCAACCGGCCGACGATCGACAACATCCGCCTGTGGGACCCCGAAGTGCTGCGGCCCGGCGTCCGCAACCTCCAGGCCATCGCCCAGTACTACAACTTCACCGACGTCGACGTGGACCGCTACCCGATCCAGAACAACCGCCGCCAGGTGATGATCTCGGTCCGCGAGGTCGACCCCAACGGGCTGGCCGAGTCGGCCCGCACCTGGCAGAACCTGCACCTGGCCTACACCCACGGCTACGGCATGGTCGCGGTCCAGGTCAACACCGCCGCCCAGGGCGGCCAGCCCGACTTCATCGTCCAGGGGTTCGACACCAAGAACGCCGCCATCCCGGTCGACCAGCCCCGCGTCTACTTCGGCGAGCCGCCGCCCAACGCGCCCGAGTACGTGGTCGCCAACTCGGCCCAGGGCGAGTACGACGCCCCGTCGCTCAGCGGCGAGACCAACAAGCTGTTCAGCTACAACGGCGACGGTGGGGTGCAGCTGTCGGACATCGGCCGCCGGCTGGCCTTCGCAATCCGCTTCCGCGACATCAACCTGCTGATCTCCGGCAACATCAAGGGCGACTCGCGCCTGATGTTCAACCGCGACGTCCGCGACCGGGTCGAGAAGGCGGCCCCGTTCCTCCAGTGGGACGGCGACCCCTACGCGGTGGTGGTCGACGGCCGCATCAAGTACGTCCGCGACGGCTACACCACCTCCAGCAACTACCCCTACGCCCAGCGGATCGACCTGGGCGACGCCGCCCGCCGCAACGAGCTGGGCAGCCGCGGGGTGGAGGGCATCGGCAACTACATCCGCAACTCGGTCAAGGCCGTGGTCGACGCCTACACCGGCGAGGTGACCCTCTACGCCTTTGACGAGACCGACCCCGTCCTGACCGCCTGGCGCAAGGCGTTCCCCGACCTGTTCAAGGCCAAGTCCGAGATCCCCGAGGGCCTCAGCTCCCACCTGCGCTACCCCGAGGACCTGTTCTCGATCCAGACCTGGATCTACGCCAGCTACCACATCGGCAACCCGGACGACTTCTACTCCAAGGAGGACTTCTGGGCCCTGCCCGACGACCGCGCCGGCGAGATCCGCCGCCAGGAGGACACCGGCGGCCTGGCCGCCGCCACCTCGGTCAAGGCCCGCCCCTACTACCTCCTGACCAAGCTCCCAGGAGGCAAAGCGCCCGAGTTCGTGCTGGTCATGCCGTTCACTCCCAACGGCAAGGAGAACATGGTCTCCTACCTGGCCGCCGAGGCCGACCCGGCCGAGTACGGCAAGCTCACCCTGTTCAGCCTCGACCGCTCCCGCACCATCCTCGGCCCCACCCAGGTCAACGCCCGCATCCTGGCCACCCCCGAGGTCTCCTCCTCGCTCACCCTGCTCAACCAGCAGGGCTCCCGGGTCATCCTCAGCAACCTGCTGGTCGTCCCCGTCGACGAGTCCCTGCTGTATGTCCAGCCCATCTTCGTCCAGGGGTCGGCGCCAAACTCGTTCCCCCTGCTGCAACGGGTCGCTGTCTTCTACAACAACAAGGTCGGCTTCGCCGACGGCCTCACCGAGGCCATCGCCGAGGTCGTGACTGGCCAGCAGCAATTAGCCTCACCCGGCGACGGTGGGGGAGAGCAGCCACCCCCGACCCCCACCCCCGGCGGCAACCAGTCCGTCCAGTCCCTCCTGCAGCGCGCCAACCAGGAGTACCAGGCCGCCCAGAAGGCCCTCGCCGCCGGCGACCTCGCCGAGTACCAGCGCCGCATCGACAGCATGGGCCAGCTGGTCCAGCAAGCCCTCTCCACCCAGGGCGACGGCGGTTCGGGTCCCACCACAACCACCCGCCCGTAGTCATTGCCACCCGTTCCCGGTGTGTGCTACCTTCGCCGCCGCACCGCGGGGTGGAGCAGTCTGGTAGCTCGCTGGGCTCATAACCCAGAGGTCGAGGGTTCAAATCCCTCCCCCGCCACCA
>JASLIH010000254.1 GCA_030152105.1 Actinomycetes bacterium | reverse complement strand
CCAGATCACCTACCGGGGCATCGACCACCATCTCTGGGAGGTGTACTGCGTGGGCGAGGAATCCGTGAGCGCCTGGGACCTGACCGTGAGTGCCAGCGCCCCACCTGCCGACAGCGACCCGGCCGTCTACTACAGCGCGGCTAGCGACTCCAAGCACGTCATCTACCGCTCGGCCGATGGGCACCTGCACGAGATCTGGTGGCCCTTCGGCGCCCCACCCGCCCACGTGGACCTCACGGTGGCCGCCCTCGCCCCGCTGGCGGTTGACCGGCCAGCCGCCTTCACAATCGACGGGCCCAACACTCAGCACGTCATCTACCGGGGCACCGACAACCAGATCCATGAGATCACCTGGTAGACCTCGCCATGAGCAGGCCCGAACAGCCAGCGCGACTGGCGCTGGTCCAACAAGTGCCAGGGCATGTTCTGGGGCGGCATGGGCTGGGATCGTTGCCTGGTCATCCAGCGTGCCAATGATGCTTAGGGCGATGTTGAAGGAATGACCACCTGGTACAACAGCATCACAACGGCACATGGTTCAGGCTTCTGACCTGCGGTTTTGGCGCCCCTGGCAGGACTCGAACCTGCAACCTTCGGATTAGAAAATAAGACACCGCCCGTCTGCCTGGTGATGCCTTCAGCATCGCCGCAGGTCGCGTTGGGTCCGTCATCCGACCGGTCACATCGCGGCCGGCCCTGTGACAACGACCGGATTGCCAGATGGATTGCCAACATCGGATGGAGGGCCATCAACAGCTGTTCCCGTCTTTGAATCACGATCTGGCAGAATGCGGCAGTGGCTTGGCGCAGGCCAGTCAGCCCTGCTGCTCGAAGCGGATCGTCCCCTCTGCGTCCTCGACCACAGCATGCACGACCGTGCGCTCCCTCCCCTCGGAGATGGTGCAGTCGATCGTGTCGCCAGCGTCCACGACCCGCACGGGAGCTGTGCCGCAGTCGACTTTGGCGTTGGGGGACTGGGTGTACTGCTGCTCCACCTCCTGGACGATCTTGTCGACGTCGATAATGGGTTTGGCTGGCTTCCAGCTGTAATCGAACTCCCCGGTGCTCGGATCCTTGAGCCTCATGGTCACCGTGAACTGCGCCTTGACGCCCTCGAGCTCGGCGGTGCATTGGAAGCTCGCGCCGTCGGCATGCTCGACACCTTCGGGGCAGGTGACTCCCTCAACGCGCAGGTCGGGATTGTCGGCTTGCAATTGCTTGGCGATGTCGTCTTGCATCTTGGCCGCGTCGACGGTGGGGTCACGGACATAGACGCTGCCAGAGCAGCCGGCCATGAAGGCGACGCCCAGCAGGAGCAGCATGACGGTGGTCACCCGGCGTCCCATGCTGCCTCCCATGGCCATGGACGGGAACATGGTGCGTCTGCGCTGTTTCAGCCGGACCATAGCTCATTGATGACGCTGCCATCGAGCCGCTCAACCGGCCGACAGGATTCCTACCTTTCGCGGAAGGCGTGCGGCATTTGCGACGGAGAGGATGCTCGGTGGCGGTGCAACGAGAGCGGAGGATCCATGGGCGTGATCAGCGATGACCCGGTGGCGACGGAAGCGCGACTCACGGAGACTCCTGAACTCGCCGGACGGGGCGTTGCCGCTCCTACCCAGGGCATTGGGGGGCAGCCTGTTGCGGGTGGCCCCATCCTTACCATGGATCGGCGGCCAAGCGCCGTGCTAACCGATGTTGTCGCAGGTCGCAGCGCATTGTAGATGGCGAAGTCATGAGGTCAGTTGCTGTGGTTGTAGCCGAGCGCGATCGGGCAGCGTGGAAGCTCACGAGCCTCCTGGCTCGCTCGTGTCGGGCGATGCAGTCGACAGCTCTGACCGAACCACCACGGCACGCCGCCAAGGCCAACGACAGCGTGCCCGCTCCACCCGCTAACGGCGGTGTCCAGCCGCTGTTTTAGCTCGATCCCGCCCGTAGGTGACGTCGCGACCGGCTGCGTGGTCGATGACGACCCTCAAGCCGGTGTGCCCAGCCGCCAGAACCCGACCAGCCCGGCGGTGCCGCTGATCGCGCTGTCCAGCGTGCCAGCCGCGCGGGCGGTTTGCAGGGCGGCCTGTTCGCTGTCGGCCAGCTTGTGGTTGAAGATGGCGACCCGGCTGATCGCTCCTTGGAAGAAGCTATTGAAATCGCGGGTCCCGATGCGGACCGGGGCGTCACCGTGCTCGGGGGTGATGGTCGGCCCGCCGGTGGCTGACTGGTCGAGCAGGTCGCTGTCGCGCAACACCCCGTCCCGATAGATCGACACACGGGTCGCGTCCCAGGCGCCGGCGACCAGCAGCCACTGCCCCGGAGCCAGCTCGTCCTGGAAGTGGGAGCCGATGCCGAAGCGGGTGCCGCCCGCCCTGGCATCAAGGTTGAACGCATAGCAGGAGATCCGGTTCCCTCGGTCTTCGCTGTTGCCGAGCTGGTACATCCGGAAGGTCCACTCGTCCTGCCCGGGGACGCCCTTGCCGAGCCAGTTGACGTACCCGGTCCGCTCCTGGGCGGGCATCTCCAACGAGTCCGGGCGGATGAGGGCGACCACCGTCAGCTCGCCGGTGGTGGCGATGGAGTAGTCGGGGTGGTCGGCGATCTCGACGTAGTCGTCGAGGCCGTCAAACACTGCCGCATGCTCGGTCATCGCTGGCTCCACTACTAGCCTCCGGCAGATACCGGTTATCTACGATCGTCTAGTTGTAGGACTGGGAAGGGCTAGCGTAGCCGTCGGATCGATCGCGAGCTCATCCAGCCCGTAGCAGCCTGCTGACGGGGCGTGGTTCCCCCCCTGCAGATGTTGCTGACGGCGGCGAGCATGCTTGGCTGCATCGACGCGATCGTGGGCGGGGTGGTCGTCACCCTGGCCCTGGGCTGGTTGCTGGAAGCACCGGTCCCGGTGGCCGCGGTCATCGGCACCCTGGTCGGGCTGGGGCTGGCGGCGCTGGGCTTCGCGTACCAGGTCCAGCGCTTCCGGCGGGCCGTCGTGGTCCCGCACCTCTACGAGGGTCCGCGCCCAGGCATGCCGGGATGGACTGAAGGCACCGAGGGCCGTGACGCATAGCTCAGCTACCAGGCACTCGCCCACGGTGCGTAGCGACCAGGGTCAGGTTGACACTGCCGCCGAAGGCCGGCCCAACGATGCGGACACGCCGTCACATCCATCATGTGAAGCGCACGACGTCGGGCGGGCGTACCACTCCCCCGGGGCGTCATGAGCCTGATCTCCCCCGGTCGCTATTCCAGATAGTCGCGGACTACACGCGGCCGAGCGCTGTGCTGAACGCCCGACCAGAGGTTCTGCACGTATCCCATGGGGTGGCTTTGGTGGTTTGGCCCACCCGAGCGGCCTGCAATGCCCCCAACCCCGGGGCGTTGGCGACGCTGCCTCCTGCCGAGCAGGCAAAGCACGTGGTCCTCGCCGGCCGACCACCCAACCTTGGTCGACCTCGGCGCCCGAAGCGGCGACTTTGGTCGCGGTGGGCGATCCCGATGGCCGATCCGCCGTCCACAAGCCGGTCGCTACCGTTCGGTAGGTGGGCGAGCCGGAGGAGGGCATCCACATGACAGCGCCACGCGACCGGCGACTCCCGCTGCTGCTGGGCGGGCTGGCGCCAGTGGTCCGGCTGCTGGTGGTGTCCCCGATCGCTGCGGAGGACCTCAGCGGGTACCAGGTGTTCAACCCGCTGGTGCTGCTGGGCTACCTGGGGATCTTCACCCCGCTGTACGGCACGGTCGCGGTGCTCATCCGCGAGATCACCCGCCGCACCGGGCGTGGCTGGCTGACGATCCTGCTGCTTGGCGCCGCCTTCGGGCTGATCCAGGCCGGCCTGATCGACAGAGCCTGTTCAACCCCGGCTACCTCGACAACGACGACCCCACCTGGGCGCAGGCCTGGAGGGAAGAGAGGGAGGCCACCCTCATCCCGGGCTGGGCATCAGCGCCAACCATCTCGGCTTCGTCGCCGGCTTCATGATCATGACCATTGCCGCGCCGATCGCCGTGGTCGAAGCCTTCGTCCCGGACCG
This sequence comes from Actinomycetes bacterium, assembly GCA_030152105.1. The sequence goes on along the minus strand of JASLIH010000254.1, from coordinate 2,497 downwards.
GGCCGACCGGCCGTGGCTGGGGCGGACCGGCCTGACCGTGATCGGGCTGCTGTACCTGCTTGGCGCCGGCTTCGTCTTCGCCTACGACCCCGTCCCAGAGGATTCCTCATCGCGCCCGCCCAGCTCATCGGCACCGCCGTGGTGGTCGCCGCGCTCGTCGTGGCCGCCCTGGCGCTCGCGCGCCGCACCGCGGGCGGGGCCTCGTCCAAGCGGGCGCCGCGCCCGTGGCTGGCCGGCGTCGCCGCTCTGGCGCTGACCGCCATCCCGAACCAGGCGCCCGCGGCCTGGGGCGGGATCGCCATGGATGTGGCGGCGCTGGGCCTGCTGGGTGGGCTGCTGCTGGTCTGGTCCCGGCGGTCGGGCTGGGGGCGCGAGCACGTGCTGCTGGTCGCCGCCGGTCCCCTGGTGGCCACCGTGGCCGCCTCCTTCTTCGTCGTCGATCCCTGGGGGATGCGTCATCAGCGGAGCGGTACCTGAGCAACACCATCCTCCTGGCAGGGGTCCTCGCCTCGCTGGCGTGGGCGTGGCGCCGGACCCGCCGGGCACAACCCGGTGTCGCAGCCGCTGATGAACCCCACGCGCCGCCGCCAACATCACCAAGCCGCGCCAAGATCTAAGCGTTGACTTATATTAGCAAGTGGTAATACAGTGCCTGCATGCACGCATTCGATGTCCTGGGCGACCCGGTGCGGCGCCGCATCCTGGAGCTGCTGGCCAACGGCGAGCAGACCTCCGGTGCGATCACCGCGGTCATCCGCGCCGAGTTCGGGATCTCCCAGCCGGCGGTCTCCCAGCACCTGCGCGTGCTGCGCGAGCACGGGTTCGCCCTCGTGCGCGCCGAGGGCGCCCGCCGTCTGTACGCGGTCGACCCCGTGCCCCTGCGGGAGGTCGACGTGTGGCTGGAGCGCTTCCGAGGGTTCTGGAGCCAGCACCTGGACGCCCTGGCCACCGAGTTGGCGCGGGGCAAGCGGGAGCGCCGCGCCGCCAGCGCCGCTGGTTCGACGGCCACCAGCCCACCAACCACCGGCGACAACGACAACGACGAGGAGGACCGATGATCGACATCGCCGGCCAGCTCGAGGCCATCCACCGCCAGGTCGAACGGCAACTCCCCGCCGACGGCTCCGGCGAGCTTGTCAGCGTCCTGCTCCGACGCGCCTACGACGCGCCGATCGGTGACGTCTGGGACGCCGTGACCCAACCAGACCGGATCAAGCGCTGGTTCATGCCGATCAGCGGTGAGCTGCGCGCCGGCGGGAGCTTCCAGCTCGAGGGCAACGCCGGCGGCGACATCCTCACCTGCGAACCGCCCCGCCTGCTGAAGGTGAGCTTCGGTGGGCCGACCAGCATCGTCGAGCTGCGCCTGACCCCCGACGGTGACAGCGACACCGTGCTGGAGCTGGAACACACCGTCCCGATCGAGATGGCCCAGAGCGGCGCCGGCGCGCTGTACGTGGGACCCGGGTGGGACGGCGCGCTCCTGGGGCTGGGACTGTTCCTGCGCGGCGAGGCCGTCGGCGACCCCGTCGCGGCCGCCAACTCTGCGGAGGCGCAGGAGTTCTCCAAGCAGTCGGTGCATGCCTGGGCCGAGGTGGTCACGGACTCCGGCACCGCCACCGCCGAGCAGCTCGCCGCGGCCACCGAGGTCTCCCTGGCACAGTTCGCTCCCGACGCGGCAACCCCACCGCACCGGCAGACCGGCGACTGACCAAGCCGAGGAGCCTGCCGACCGCCACGTTCGGCCTCGCACGCCGAACCGCCAGGGTCGAGCAGGCTCCCCCGGTGGCTGTAACGCCCGCCCCGTGGGCGACAACCCCTTGACGAGCGCAGGCCACGGTCGCAGGAGGTGTCGTGCACGAGCTCAACGATGAGGAGCTGTTGGCGGCGATCGCCGCCGGTCCGGGCTTCCTCCCCGAGTTCTACCGGCGCCACGTCGCCAAGGTGACCGGCGTGGGCGTGCGCCGGTTCAGCAGGCCCGAGGATGTGGCTGACTTCGTCGCCAACGTGTTCCTGGAGGTCATGCAGTCAGCCGGTGGCTACGATCCGCGCCGCGGCAACGCGGTGGCCTGGCTGTATGGGCTGGCCGGCAACGTCGCCGCCGGCATGCGCCGCCAGCAGCAACGGCTGACCGATGCCGAGCATCGGCTGGCGGGGCGGGCGCTGCTGGACGCCGACGACTACGCCCGGGTCGAGGAGCGCATCGACGCCGCCTCGGCCCTGCGTCGTGCCTTCGAGGCCATGCAGCAGTTGGGCGACAAGGACCGGCGGCTGCTGGAGCTGGTCGCGGTGGACGGGCTCACCACCGGTGAAGCCGCCAAGGTGTTGGGAGTCACGGCGGTCGCGACCCGGGTACGCCTGCTGCGCGCCCGGACCCGGCTGCGTGCCCTGGTGTCCGCGGCCGATCAGCCGGTTCCCGCCAGCCCAACCCTCGCCAAGGAGGAGCGCGCATGAACAGCACCCCCAATCGAGCCGGGCGCGGCGACACCTTCGAGAGCCG
>JASLIH010000228.1 GCA_030152105.1 Actinomycetes bacterium | reverse complement strand
GGACGGTCCCGGTGGCCAGCCCGACGCTGGACAGCGCCGCCTGGTGCCGGTGGGCCGCCTGGATGAGCCCGTCCAGCCTGGCCTGGGCGGCCGAGTGGGCCTCGGCCAGGGTCTCGACCTTGACGTCGAGCCCGGCCACCTTCCGCTGGAGCCGGGCCGCCTCGGCCCGCGCCAAGGCCAGGGCCGCCGAGCCCGGGTTGCTCGGGGCGGCTGGAGCCGGCCGGGGCGCGAGCACGGCGGCGAGCGCGGCCAGGCCGAGCACGATCCGGCCGACCGAGGCACCCAGGCGAAATCGTTCCATGCGTCGGTTGTCGACCCGCGCGGACCGCATCTTGACCGGCGGGTCGGCCTATCCTTGAGGGAGCGACGACAAGGAGCAGCGCGTGAGCGACCAGCACCCGACCGTTCCCACCTGGACGCCGGAGCCGCCCCCGGCCACACGACGGCGGCTCGGCCCCGGGATCGTGGCCGGCGTCATCGCCGTCCTGCTGCTGTTCGGCGGGGTCGGCCTGGTCGCCGCCCGCCAGTCGGCCAGCACCGCCGAGGGCGCCTCCTCGCCCGAAGCCGCCGCCACCGGGCTGCTCACCGCCCTCGGCCAGCAGGACCTGGACAAGGCCGGCCGCTACCTGGACGACGAGGAGCGCCTGCTGCTGGCCACCTACGGCGACCGGGCCACCGCGCTGCTCGCCGGCCGCATGACCGGCCCGACCGGCCAGCCGCTGTCCGGCCTCCAGCTGACCGCCCGCGACGTCCGCTTCCAGCGGGTCGCCGGCCTCGGCGGCGCCGACGTCGGCGTGGTCGAGCTGGCCGGCGGCACGGTCGGCGGCCGCGACGCCCGAGGGGCCAAGCTGGAGCTGCCGGCGGCCGAGCTCAACCGCCGCCTGGCCGACCAGTCCAAGGGGGCGGTCAAGGCCCTGCGGCTGGTGACCGTCCGCAGCGACGGCCGCTGGCGGGTCTCGCTGCTCGCCTCGGCCGCCGAGTACGGGCGCCTCGCCGCCGGGGCCGCCGGGGCCGCCGAGCCCGACTGGGACCAGCTCGCCGGCGCCGGCCAGCAGGCCACACCCGGCGCCGCCTCGCCCGAGGCGGCCGTCCGCGACCTGGTCGACGCCGCCGGTCGCGGCCCGCAGGCCGCCCTCGAGCTGCTCTCGCCGGCCGAGCGGCGCGTCCTGGCCGCCTACCGGCCGCTGCTCGACCGCCAGGGCAAGATGGCGCAGGCGGGCACCGTGCGGGTCGAGGGCCTCAAGACCCGGACCGAGGAGGTCGCCGACGGGGTGGCCAGGGTCCGGGCGACCGCCGGCCGGATCACCGGGGGCCCGTCGCATGAGTCCCTCCGGCTGGAGGATGCGGTCGCCAAGGGCCAGGCGCCGTACGTGGTCACCATCCAGCGCGACGGGACGTGGTATCCATCCCTGGTGTTCACTCTCACCGACTGGATGCTCAACCGAGCAGAACGGGAGCACCCGTGACCCAGATCCTGCTGGTCGCCGACGACCCGGGCTTCCGGGACCGGCTCCGCCTCGCCCTCGAGCGGCTGGAGCTGACCGGCGAGGAGGTCTCGTTCCTCGAGGCCGTCAACGGCAACGACGCCCTGGTCCTGGCCGAGTCCCACCTGCCCGACCTGGTCGTGGCCGACGTGTCGGTCACCCCGTACGGGGGCTTCGGCCTGACCCGAGACCTCAAGGCCGACCCCGACACGGCCTGCCCGGTCATCCTCATCCTCGACCGGTTCCAGGACGAGTGGCTGGGCCGCTGGTCCGGCGCCGACGCCCTGGTCAACCGGCCGGTCGACCCGTTCGCCCTGGCCCAGGTGGCCAGCCGGCTGCTGGCGGAGGACGACGAGGAGCGCCACGGCGAGGCCACCCTCGAAGGGGCGACCTCATGAGCATCCCGGCCCGCTGCGGGTCGTGCCGCCGCGAGCTCCTGCTCGACCAGCTCCTCCAGCCGAGCGACGGCTTCCGCTGCCCGTTCTGCGGGTTCGCGTTCGCCCCCTCGTACGCCACCATCGCCCCCGGGCTCGCGGCCCGCATCCTCGACTCCCAGGGCGCCCTGGTCCGCGCCCTGGCCGAGCTCCAGTCGATGGTCGACGGCCGGCTCCAGCTCGACCGCGCGGCCGTGGTCGCCCCGGTCGCCGACGCCCTCCCCGCCGAGCCCCAGCCCGCCTGACCCGCACGGGGGATGGCCGGGGGCGCGCCGCTCCGGAGCCCATCGTCGCGAGCGCGCCCCCGGACCTCTCAGCGGCCCTCCTCCTCGCTGTCCTCCGGGGGAGGAAGGACCGCCTGGACCTTGCGGCGCATCGATGCCGCCTGCAGCAGGCACACCTCGGTGAGGACAGCCAGCACCACCACAAGGCCGATGAGGACCACCACGAACACGCGCACCGGTTCCACCCTCCTTTGTCACTGCCGCCTGGTACGTTCGACGCGCCTCGAACACTTCGGCCGACAAGGTGCACTCGCCCGGGTCGGGTGTCCAGAGGATCGAGTGCGAATAAATGCGAAAGAATGCGAATGGCGTCATTCGCATCGCGCAGCGCGGAACGGGAGACCGCCGATGTCCCAGGCAGCAACGCTCGACCCCACCGTGACCGCCGCCGCCTGCCTCGGCGCCCTGCTCCGCCGGCTGCGGAGCTTCAACGGTCTGACCCAGGCCGGCCTGGGCCGTCGCACCGGCTACCACGGCTCCTACATCGGCGCCGTGGAGCGGTCCGCCGTGCGCCCGTCCCGCGCGCTCGTCGAGCGCTGCGACGAGGCGCTCCAGGCCGACGGGGTGCTGCTGATGCTCTGGTCCCTGGTCGATCCCGAGGGGAGCCTCACGGCGACCGACAGGGACGAGCCCTCGCTCGAGGTCGCGGCCCCGGACGCCGGGCCGGGCCCCGGCGGGGCGGTGTTCGAGGCGGTCGAGGTCGCCAGGCGGGCCGAGGCGTCCGAGCTGGG
>JASLIH010000208.1 GCA_030152105.1 Actinomycetes bacterium | reverse complement strand
ACGGCGTGTGGCCGGGCTCAGGCGTCCTGGACCTGGATGGTGAACTCGGCGGTGAAGCTGCCGCCCTCCTCGACCAGGGGGGTGGTCCCGGCGGCGAGGGCGGCGGTGGGGCCGGTCATCGGCTCGAGGCAGACGAACTCGGCCCCCGGGGGAGCGAACACCTGGGCGTGGTCGTAGCCCTCGCCGTAGCTGACCAGCAGGCGCCGGCCCGCCGCCTCCAGGCCGAGCCACCGGGCGGCCGGGCCCTGGCCGAGGGCGTACAGGTCGTCGAAGGTGCGGTCGCCGACCGGGGCGGCCTCGGACGGCTCGTCGGCTGTCTTGCCGGTGGGCAGGCCCCGGTCGTCCAGGTCCAGGTGGGCCCGGTCGGGGAGCAGCAGCCGCCAGGCCGACCGCGGGGCGCCGGGGAGCTGGAGGTAGGGATGCCAGCCGAAGGCCACCGGTACCGGCCGCCCGCCGGTGGCCGCAAGGGTGGTGGTCACGGCCAGTGTCGCCGCTCGGGCGGTGGCGGTCACGGTCAGCCGGTGGGGGAACGGGAACGCGGCCAGCAGCTCCGGGAAGGCGCCGTAGTCCAGGCTGGCCCGGAGCGTGGCCGAGCCCTCCCCGGCGGCCAGGCGCTCCAGCTGCCAGCCCCGGTGGGCGGTCAGGGTGCCGTGGATCGGCAGGCCGCCCGGGTCGGTGGACAGGTCCAGGCCGTCCAGGTCGACCTCGACCCCGGCGGCCTGGTAGCGCCACTCGGGCAGGCGGTTGGCCCAGGGGGCGAGCAGGGGCAGGCCGGTGACGTGCCTGTCCCGGTACCCGGCGACCCCACCGGGCAGGGCCAGCAGTTCCTGGCCCCGATGGCGCAGGCTCGTCCCGAGCAGCCCGAGCCCGGGCAGGAAGGTCGCCTCCAGGTCCCCGGCGGCCAGGGTGACCGACGACTCCCCGTCGAGGCTGCCGATGCGGAGGCCCCCATTTCCCGGGGGCCTGGGCATGCGGCCCCCGGACCCCTGGTCACTCACCGGTCGGGAGCTCCTCGTGACCGCCGAACTCCTTGCGCATGGCCGACAGCAGCTTCTCGGCGAAGTCGGCCTCCCCGCGGGAGGAGAACCGCTCGTAGAGGGCGGTGGTGAGCACGTGGGCGGGAACGCCCACGTCCACCGCCGCCGCCACCGTCCAGCGGCCTTCGCCCGAGTCCGACACCCGGCCCGAGAACCCGGCCGCCCTGGGGTCCTGGAGCAGGGCGTGGGCGGTCAGGTCGAGCAGCCAGGACCCGATCACACTGCCCCGGCGCCACAGCTCGGCCACGGCGGCGACGTCGAAGTCGTAGCGGTAGTAGCTGGGGTCGCGGAGCGGCGCCGCCTCGGCGCTGGCCTGCTCCTCGCGCTTGCCCACGTTCGCCTTGTGGAGGATGTTCAGCCCCTCGGAGTAGGCGGCCATGATCCCGTACTCGATCCCGTTGTGGATCATCTTCACGAAGTGGCCGGCCCCGGCCGGCCCGCAGTGCAGGTAGCCGAGCTCCTCGGGCGGCGGGGGGCCCTCGCGGCCCGGGGTCCGCTCGGCCGCCTCCAGCCCGGGGGCCAGGGCCCGGAACAGCGGCTCGAGCCGGGCCACGACCTCGGCCTCGCCACCGATCATCAGGCAGTAGCCCCGCTCCAGCCCGTACACCCCGCCGCTGGTCCCGATGTCCAGGTAGTGCAGGCCCCTTCCGGCAAGGGCCTCGGCCCGGTGGACGTCGTCGCGGTAGAAGGAGTTGCCGCCGTCGATCACCACGTCGTCGGGCGCCATCAGCCCGGCCAGCTCCTCGATGACCCGGCCGGCCACCCCGGCCGGGACCATCACCCAGGCCGCCCGGGGCGCGTCCAGCTTGGCCACCAGGTCCTCCAGGGAGGTGGCGCCGACCGCCCCCTCGCCCTCCAGCTGCTGGACGGCTGCCTGGGCCCGGTCGTAGACGACACACTGGTGGCCAGCGCGCTGTAGCCGCCGGACCAGGTTGGCGCCCATCCGGCCGAGGCCGATCATGCCAAGCTGCATGCCGTGCTCCTTCGATTCGGGCCGCGCCAGGATGCTACGCGGCGTCCGCCACTCGAGAAAGCGGGGACCATGACCGACGAGTTCGACGTGATCGTGATCGGCGCCGGCCCACCGGGGCAGGTGGCCGCCGGCCGCTGCGCCGACGGCGGCCTGGCCGTCGCCCTGGTCGAGCGGGAGCTGGTCGGGGGCGAGTGCTCGTACTGGGCCTGCGTCCCCTCCAAGACCCTGATCCGGCCCGGGGACGTGCTGGCCGCGGCCAGGCGGGTCCCCGGCGCCGCCGAGGCCGTCACCGGTCAGCTCGACACCGCCGCCGCCTTCGCCCAGCGCGACTACATGACCTCCAGCTGGAACGACCAGGGGGCGCTGGCCTGGGTCGAGGACGAGGGGATCGAGCTGGTCAGGGGCACCGGCCGGCTCAACGGGGAGCGGGCCGTCGAGGTCGAGCTTCCCGGCGGCGGCCGGCGGGCCCTGACCGCCCGGCGGGCGGTGGTGCTGGCCACCGGCAGCTCGCCCCAGATCCCGCCTGTGCCCGGCCTGGCCGAGGCCCGGCCCTGGGACAACCGCGGCGCCACCTCGGCCACCCACGTGCCCGGCCGCCTGGTCGTGCTTGGCGGCGGCCCGGTCGGCTGCGAGCTCGCCCAGGCGTTCCGGCGTCTCGGCAGCCGGGAGGTCACCGTGGTCGTGCGGGGCGGGCGCCTCCTGGCCCGCGAGGAGCCGTTCGCCGGGGAGGAGGTCAAGGCCGCCTTCGAGGCCGAGGGGATCGACGTCCGCACCCGGACCGACGTGGCCGCGGTCCGCCGCGACCACCCCGGCGGCCCGGTGACGGTCACCCTGGGCGGCGGGTCCGGCCCTGATGACGACAGCCCGCCGGCGGGCGGCCAGGAGCTGGTCGCCGACGAGCTGCTGGCCGCGACCGGCCGCCGGCCCCGTACCGGCGGCATCGGCCTGGAGCAGCTCGGCCTGGAGCCCGGCGCCCCGGCCCGGGTCGACCGCGGCCTGCGGGTCGAGGGGGTCGGGGGCGGCTGGCTGTTCGCGGTCGGGGACTGCAACGGCCTCGCCCCCCTCACCCACATGGGCAAGTACCAGGGTCGCCTGGCCGGCGACGTGATCCTGGGCCGCGACGCCACCGACCTCGCCGACCACGGCGTCGTCCCCCGGGTCACCTTCACCGACCCCCAGGTCTGCGCCGTCGGCCCCACCGAGGCCGAGGCCAGGCGTTCCGGCCTCGACCTGCGGGTCGTCAAGACCGCCACCGGCGGCGTGGCCGGCGCCTACGTCCAGGGCAACGGGATCGACGGCACCAGCCAGCTCCTCGTCGACCAGTCCCGCCGGGTCGTGGTCGGGGCCACCTTCACCGGCCCCGGCACCCAGGAGCTCCTCCACTCGGCCACCATCGCCGTGGCCGGCGAGGTGCCCCTGGACCGGCTGTGGCACGCGGTGCCGTCGTTCCCCACCATCAGCGAGGTCTGGCTGCGCCTGCTCGAGTCCTACGGCCTCTGACCGCGGGCGAATCAGTACCAGCCGTTGGCCTGCCAGAACGCCTTGGCCCGGGCGGCCGTGCCGTAGCGGTCGCGCACGTAGGACCGGAACGCCCACAGCTGGCGGCCGCAGTCGGTGGTGGCGTAGCTCTGGCCCAGGTACAGGATCCGGTTGCCGAGCAGCAGCTGGCCGAGGCCGAACGCCGTCGAGGTCGGGTTGTCGGCGGTCGGGTCGCCGCTCGACTCGCGCAGGATGATCCAGCGCTCGGCCGGCGAGGTGCCCGACAGGTCACAGCGCCGCCCCGACCCGCCGGCGGCGTGTTCGCCGCCACGGGCGGCCAGCCGCCTGGCCAGCTCCTCCTGGCGGATCAGGCGCCGCAGCTCGGCCGACCGGCTCCGCAGGGCGGCCGCCGCCCCGGCCAGCTTGGCCACCCGGCCGTCCAGCCGCTCCTTGGCCCGCTGGCGCACCGCCCTGACCCGCTCCAGCTCAGCGAGCTGGACCCGCACCCGGGCCTCGGCCGCCACCCGGGCCTGCTCGGCCTTGACCATCCCGTTGTGGAGCTGCACGGCCCGCTTGCGCGCCACCTCCAGCCGCCCCAGCGCGTCCTGGTCGGCGCTGATCACAAAGCTCAGGGTGATCGCCCGTTCGACCAGGTCGCTCAGGTCGTTGGCCTGGACCATCACCGCCAGGCCGGTCACCTGGCCGGTCATGTAGGCCCCGCGGACCTGCTCGGCCAGCCGAGCCTCCTGCCGCCCGACCTCGTCGGTCGCCGTCTCCAGGGCGACGATGGCGTCGGCCCGCCGGTGCCGGGCCGCGGCCAGCTGCCCGGTCGCCACCGCCAGCCGCTCCCTCGCCCCGGCGACCGCCTGATCGGCGGCGGCCAGCGCGGCCGCCACCGCCCCGGCGTCGGCCCGCGCATCCCGCAGCACCGACTCCACCGCGCCCAGCCGCTGGCGGGTCTTGCTCAGCTCGTGCCGCTCGTCGCCGGCCACCGGGTGGGGGAGCAGCAGCAGCGCCGTCACCGCCGCCACCAGCCCGACCGCCCTCGACCGTGTAGACATGATCAAGTCGTTTCGTCAGATCGACTGAATTTTCCGAGTTACTGTACCGTGCGGCGGCAACCAACCAGTAACCCGGGCGGGGGACGGCGACGGGCCGGGAGCCCCGGGGCGTCGACGGGTTCGCTCAGTCGTCGAGCAGGGCGGCGAGCTCCTTGCAGCGCGGGCAGACCGGGAACCGGGAGGGGTCCCGAACCGGCTGGAACCGGTGCCCACAGAGCGCCGTGACGGTGCCGCCGAGCACGGCCGCCTTGGCGATCTCGTCCTTGCGGGCGTAGTGGGCGTAGCCGTCGTCCTCGCCGGTGTCGGCGTCGGACTCGACCGGACGGGTCTCGGTGCTTGGCATCGTCGACTCCTCGGACATCGCGCGTGCGGCCAGCCATTCTGCGCCGATGCCTCCCGCTCGCGCACCCCAGGCTCCGGGTCAGCGACCGGTCGAGGAGAAGTGCTGGTAGTCACGGGAGCCGGACCAGTCGCCACCCCAGCGCCAGCCGGCGGCGGCGAACGCCCGCACCACCAGGTCGTTGGCGTGGATCATCCCGGCGGCCCGCCGGGCCCGGTTCGCGTACGGCCGCCCGGCCGGCGGCGACACCCGCCCCCCGAGGGTCACGTACGGGTTGCGCAGCGGGTTGAGGTCGATCGCCCGACCAACGGCGTGCTCCGACCAGCTGCTGGAGCCCGACACCCGGCGGCAGTTGAATCCCGAGGTGTTGTTGGCGGCCATCGACCGGTCGTCGTCAGCCCGGTACGCGTCCACCAGCTTCAGCCGCTCGATCGGGTAGCCGGCCTTGAACAGCTTCTCCAGCACGACCAGAACCCGCCGAGCATGGTCACGGTGAACAATCAGCTCACCCCGGTGCACCCGCTTGTCGAAGCCCCAGTAGTCCGCCCGCAGCAGCCGCAACTCCACCGGCCCCACCGGACACCCCCGCCGCCACGACCACCGCACCCTGTTCCGAACCGCATCCCGCCCAGTCACCACGCTCCCCCGGAACCTCGGCGCGGCCTGAGTCCCGACCCCG
>JASLIH010000116.1 GCA_030152105.1 Actinomycetes bacterium | reverse complement strand
TGAGGATTCCCCGCATCAGCGACCGCCTCAGCAGCCAGCCTGAGCGCTGCGGCAGCCGGACGCGACCGCGCCCTGCAGCGCCTTGGAGTCCCGCTCATGCTGGTCTGCGTACGTCGCTGCGAACGGGACCATCGCCGGGTCAAAGACCTCCTCGCCCTCCTCGAACCAGGCCTCCATCCGGTGCCAGTAGAAAGCTAGGTAGCCTTTGATGTCGTCACGACCAGATAGGGGGTCCCGGTAGCTCCAGACCGCGTTGGGGGCGACCCGGTCACCGACGGTGACCGACCAGTAGGAGGCCTCGCCTTTGTCCGGGCCGTGGTCCCGCTTGTCGGTCGCCTCCAGCAGGTCGGTGCGGACCTCGTCGGGTGGGAAGGAGTCGACGGGCAGGTGCCCGGCCTCCAGCAACAGCAGCGCCCGGGTGGCGTCGACCACGGCCACGCCGTCCAGGACGGCCCGCACCCGGCGGGAGTAGGGCTCGGTCCAGACGGGGTCGCGGTTGGGGCGGTTCCGGGCCACGGTCTTGAGGTCGCGGTTCTCTAGGGCGTCGGTCATGGGGCCTCCCATGCGGCGTCGCGGCGGCCATGCTCCATTCTGCCCCTGCCGGTGATCGCCCTCACCGGCCGTGCCCCCAACATGCCCCAAGCAGCGGTCCACAGCGGTCACCAACGGTCAACAGCCGATCTGGTCTACAGCCCCCTGGTCGACACCAAGGAGTACCCCGAGGGTGTCGACGTCTGCCTGGTCGAGGGCGCCGTCTCCAGCGACGAGGACCTGGCCAAGATCAAGGCCATCCGGGAGCGCACCCGGACCCTGGTGTCGTTCGGGGACTGCGCGGTCACCTCCAACGTGCCCGGCATGCGCAACCCCATCGGCCCCCTCCCGCTGCTGGAGCGCGCGTATCTGGAGAACGTCACCGACAACCCCCAGGTGCCGTCCCAGGTCGTACCGCGGCTGCTGGAGCACGCCCTGCCCGTCCACCGGGTCGTCAAGGTGGATGTGTTCCTGCCCGGCTGCCCACCCTCGGCCGACCTCATCTACACACGGTCAACGAGCTGCTGGAGGGGCGGATGCCGGATACCGCGCACGTCGCCCGTTTCGGCGCCTGAACTGGAGATCAGCCGTGACCCGCGAGATCGTCATCGAGCCCGTGACCCGGATCGAGGGCCACGCCAAGATCACTATCCAGCTCGACGATGACGGCCAGGTCGCAGACGCCCACTTCCACGTCACCCAGTTCCGCGGGTTCGAACGGATCTGCCAGGGCCGACCGGTGCACGAGCTGCCGTCGCTGATGGCTCGCATCTGTGGCATCTGCCCGGTCAGCCATCTGATTGCCTCAGCCAAGGCCTGCGACCAGATCCTGGCCGTCGACCCGCCTCCGACCGCAGTCAGCCTGCGCCGCATCATGAACCTGGCCCAGGTTGTCCAGTCCCACGCCCTGAGCTTCTTCCACTTGTCCTCGCCAGATCTCCTCTTCGGGTTCGATGCCGAGGCCAGCGGGCGCCATCTGTTCGGGGTCCTCGGGGCCAATCCTCAGCTGGCCCGCGACGGAGTCGGGCTGCGCCGCTTTGGCCAGCAGGTGATCGAGTCGCTGGGCGGCAAGCGCATCCACCCGGCCTGGGTGGTCCCCGGCGGGGTCGACGCACCGCTGCAGGCCGACACCCGCGACCAGATCCTGGCCGCTCTCCCCGAAGCTCGCTCCGCCACCGAGCGGGCCCTGGCCTGGTACAAGACATCGGTGCAACGCTTCGCCGAGGAGGCGGCCCGCTTCGGCGACTTCCCGTCGGCGTTCATGAGCCTGGTCAGCGCCGACGGCGCGGTCGAGCACTACGATGGCGCCCTCCGAGTCGTCAGCGCCGACGGGGTGCTGCTGGCCGAGCGCCCCGACCCCCGGCCCTACTGGGAGTACCTGGGTGAGGCGGTCGAGCCCTGGTCGTATCTCAAGTCGGCCTACTGGAAGGACCTCGGCTACCCCGGCGGCGTCTACCGGGTCGGCCCACTGGCTCGACTCAACGTGGCCGACCGGATGGGCAGTCCACGGGCCGACGACGAGCTGGAGGAGTTCCGCACTCGACTTGGCCGCACCCCCGGCAGCTCGTTCCACTACCACCAGGCTCGGCTGATCGAGATCCTCGGCTGCCTGGAACGGCTGGGTGCACTGCTTCGCGACCCGGACATCTGCTCGATCCGGGTCCGCTCGACGGCCGGCATCAACCGCGAGGAAGGCATCGGCGTGGCCGAGGCGCCGCGAGGCACCCTGCTGCACCACTACCGGGTCGACCGCGACGGCATCGTCCAGTGGGCCAACCTGGTCATCGCCACCGGCCACAACAACCTGGCCATGAACAAGAGCGTCGCCCAGGTGGCCCGCCACTACGTCAAGGCCGAGCAGCTCATCGAGCCGATGCTCAACCGGGTCGAGGCGGTCATCCGCTGCTACGACCCCTGCCTGAGCTGCTCCACCCACGCCATCGGGCAGATGCCACTGCACCTGCAGCTCCTGGCCTCCGACGGCACCGTCCTGGACGAACGCAAACGGTGACCGCCGCCGGCGTGCTGGTTGTCGGCTACGGCAACCCCCTGCGCAGCGACGACGGGATCGGCTGGCACGCCGCCGGACTCCTGGCCACCGACCCCCGCCTCGACGGCGCCCGGGTCCTGGCCCGCCACCAGCTCGTCCCCGAGCTCGCCGCCGACGTCAGCCGGGCGTCGCTGGTCGTGCTGGTCGACGCGGCCGCCGAGGGCTACCCAGGTTCGGTCGCGGTCCGCCGGATCGGCTCACCGCCGCCCACCCCGATCACCTGGTCCCACCACCTCACCCCCGACACCCTGGCCGGGCTGGCCGACGCCCTCTACGGCGCCGTCCCCCCGATCGTGCTGGTGAGCGTCGCCGCCGGATCATTCGCCGAGAGCGACCGGCTGTCCGGTGACCTGGAGCGGGCCTTGCCCGAAATCGCCGATGCGATCGCCGACGTCGTCACCAGCCACCACCGGACCTGACCACGCCCGCCGCGGCGGTGCAGCCAGCCCAGATGGGCCACATCCACGACAGGCCGAATCCGGTCAAGCAACCGGACCAGGAACAGCCCGGTCACCAGTGCGACCGTGAGCCCCATACCCAGGCCTCCGGCAACCACGAAGACGGCCATCAACACCGGCCCATCCGGCGATGCGACCCCGATGGCTCGATCGAGCGTCGGCGCACTCTTATTGGTCGAGGGTCCCAGGCGGCGCTGCGGGGTGAGGTCGGATCACCGGCCGCGTGTTCGGACGACGGACATCCGACTTGGTGCTCATCGTCAGAGCTTGGCCGTTCGGCCCACTGATCGGCCCCCCTCTAAGGCGGGCTGGGCACTTCATGGCCTGTGGAAGGCTTGGTAGAGCGGCAGGGGTTCGGCCACGCCCTTCAGGTCGACCACCCCGCGGGGCGCGAATTGTAGGTCATGGTGGTCGGACCGCCGGGCGGTCTCCTCGCTCACCACGACCTGTCCGGCCTGTGCGTAGGCGGCGATCCTGGCGGCCAGGTTCACGGTCCTTCCGTACACGTCCCCGTCCTGGGAGATGACCGGACCGCTATGGATACCCACGTGGGCAGGGGGCAGGCCGGCTGCGGGGGCACGCTCGATCATGTCGAGTCCGGCCAACACGACCGTGTGGGGCTCGCGGAAGTGGAACATCCCGCCATCCCCCAACCACCGGACGGGCCGGCCCCCGCGCTAGCCACCCGACCTCAGCCGCCACCCGGCGGGCGCAAGAGGGAGCCGAGCCTGGGTGGGGTAGTAGAGCGGGCCACCAGCTGGCCCAGATCCTCCTCACCGAGGACGTCGTCGTCATCATCGTCATCCAGCGTGTCGCCAACCCTTGTCGAGGGGGCCCCACGCGATCGAAGGGCGAGTCAGGCACCGTCATGCTCTGCTGGTCGCTGATGGTCGAGCTGGCCGCCTGGGCTGGCTGCGGTGACCAGGCCGGCGCGAACCGCCAGGCCACCAGAGAGGCTGGCCACTGCGATGGTCACTAGCGCCCCGAGGATCAGCGCAGCCGGCTCGCCCGGTTCCAGGAGGAGGAGCTGGGATCCGACGGTCGCCGCGGCCACCGGTACTCCGAGCTGCGCCGAGGCCAGTGCGCCGATCGGCAGCGGCTGGCCGGTCAGCCGCATCGCGGTATGGGTTGCGGCCGCACCGACGCCGAGCACGACCCCGAGCAGGATGAACGACGGGTGCCGACCGAGCTCACGCAGATCCAGCGACGCGCCCAGCCACACAAAGAACAGCGGACCGAGGAACCCTTCGGTCAGCGCGAAGAGCTGGTGGGCCAGCCGTCGTGGTTCACCGACGGCCGCGACCGCGAGTCCGAAGGAGAACCCGGCCAGCATGATCGACACATGCAGGCGGGTCGCGAGGGCGGCCAGGGTGAACAGGATCGCCAGGCTGATCCGCAGCTCGAGGGCGAACTCGCGGTCCTTGGAGAGGTGGTGCATCTGCCCCAGGAGTCCGACGCGCTCCAGATGGCGCAGGGTCACGAACAGCACGGCTGCGCAGGCCAGCACCGCCAGCGCGCCGAGGGCTGCGCGTCCGGCATGGTTGGGATCGATGGCCAGCGGCAGCGCCACGATGCAGGCAGCGTCGGCGACTGCCACCTGGGGCAGCATCTGCAGCACCGGCCTTCCGCCGAGACCCAACGAATCGACGATCGGCAAGATCAACGCGGCCGATGACGAGGCCATCAGGACCGCGTACAAGGCGGCGTGACCGGTGCCGAAGATCCTCGCGACGACCAGCGCGAGCGGCACCGACAGCAAGCCGACGCCGACGGCGCGAAGCACCCCGATCCGCAGCGCCGCGCGCAGGCGGTGATCTCGCACTGGAACCTGTGCACCGACGACGAACATGATCAGCACGAACCCTATGTCAGCCAGGAAGGCGAAGGTCTCGTTGTCGGCCTGCAGGTAACCGCTGCCAGTCGCCCCCAGCACGATCCCGGCGGCCAACTCCCCCAAGATGATCGGCAGATGCCAGCGCCGTGACCACGCGAGCAGCGGGCCAACGATCGCCACCAGTGAGATCACCGCCAGCGTCGCGAAACTCATCCTGATCACCTCCCGGGCGTCGGACCCAATAACCACACGCGACAGCTAAGTATCGACCGCCACGACCCGCGGGTGGCCGGACCTGTGCGGCAGCATGGCGACGGCCGGCCGCCCCGGAGCCGGTCGGGCGCCGGTCGGTCGCAGTACACCCGGCCGTTGGCCGATGCCCTGTGGGAAGTGGCGCGCCGGCAATGCATGTGCCGCCTCAGCAGGCCTATGCTGGGAAGACCGATTTCTGCGTTTCGTCGGAGGGATCGGTCGAAGCCGCACGGCGACACGCGTGGGGCTGTTGGGCCTGATCGGCACCCCAGGGCCACCTTCTTGCCTGGCCTGTTGACCGGGTTCGCCAGTTCGGCGACCGGGAGGAACACAAGCGCATGCCGATCAATCCTGCCCTGCTGGCGACAAGCATCGGGGCCCTGGCCGACCTCGACCCCGAACCGGACCTGCCAGCCTCCCTCCAGCGGGCCGTGGCAGCGGCCAAGCAGCTGTTGGACGCCGACGCCGCTGGGATCACCCTCACCGACGCCACCGGGATGTTGCACTGGGCCAGCGGGTCTGACCAGCGCGCCCAGGCTGTGGAGAACGACCGGGAGGCCTGCGCCGCCGGTCCCTGCGCTGAGGCGTTCACCACGGGCCGGCCAGCGGTCATGTACGACGCCTACCAGGAGCGACGCCGAGGCGGGCCTTGGGGCGAGGTCAGCTTGACCATCGCCGACCTGGAGGCGCGGTCGGCCCTCAGCGTCCCCATCGACCTCGGTCATGGCCCGATCGGCACGTTGGACATCTATGTGACCAACCCACGCGGGTGGGATCACACCGACGTCTGCGCCTTGCAGGCCTACGCCGGGGTGGTGGCGGGCCTGCTCGGGGCGGCGGCCAAGGCCCACATCGGCGGCGGGCTGGCCGACCAGCTCCAGGTCGCCGCCTTGTCTGCGCTGGATCAATAGGACCCACCGCTGCGCGCGCTGTGATGTCGTTCATCTTGTCGGGGAGGCCGTTCGCTCTCGGCCGCATCGCGACAAGACAGTAACAAGCCACCCAACAGGACTCGTTCTCAGCACCACGACGCTGCTGCCGCTCAGTCGACCGGCTAAAAGACACCTCCGGTTGTTCGTGTCGAGTAGCGCAGGTGACCGGGCCCCGGTTGTTGGTCCACCACTCCACCCTCGACTACACCAATCCTGCCAACTACGAGCAGCAACACGCCCCAGCAGCAGCACCCGCGGCCTAACCACCGTGTCCACCGAAGCGGGGCAACTCCACAGCAACTCTGCTCTACGAAACCGCCCGAGACATCACCCGCCAGCCCTCCTGCTCCCGTGCAATGCCCTGCTGCGCAAGGTTTCGTGGTGGGCGCTATGGTGGGGATCCCTCGATGGCATGCAAGGGGTCAGGGGTTCAATCCAAGCAGCTCCACCAGGCACAACGCATCTCCCGCCAGGCGCCGGTGACAGTAGCGTCGCGGTAGATGGCATGTCGATCACATGACACCCGCTTAGCGCGGCAGTGGTGGAGTGATCATGTGGCCCGGTGGTCTTCTTCGTACCTACGCCGACCTTCGCGGAGCTCGAGAGCGGCCAGTAGGACGCGTCGGACAAGGCCGGTGAGCGCGTCATCGGTGCTGGCGATGTCGTCGCTTACCGCGGCCAGGATGGCGTCGAGGTGATCGCTGGTGGCGGCGGTGTTGCTGACCACGTCGTCCATGAGTTGGATGGCTTTCCGCAGAGGATCTGAAGGCTCGTTGAGGCCCAGCGTGGCCCGCCAAGGTGAGCCTGCGGCGGCCTCGCTCAGGACTGCGGCGACCCGGGTGGGCGCGTACGCCAACGCCTCGGCTACGGCCTCGGCCCAGCCGCACAGGATTGTCAGGTCGTCAACGTCCAGCGGCGGCGGATCTGACAGCTGCCGAACC
>JASLIH010000039.1 GCA_030152105.1 Actinomycetes bacterium | reverse complement strand
CCGGGGCTGGTCGTCCGGGCCGCCCAGCCCCTGCTGGACAAGCTGGCCCCGGCCAGCTGAGGGGTCACCCGGCCAGCTGGTAGAACCGCCAGAAGAGATGGTCCACGGGCAGTACCCGCAGGCTGGCGAAGCCGGCCTGGTCGGACCACTCGCGCACCGTGGACGAGCGCAGGGCCGTGCCGGCGGCCGCCGACGGGGTCTCGACCCGGCTGGCCGGCAGGCAGTGCCACCAGCTGAACCCGAAGTTGAGCCGCTCGACCTCGTCGCCGGGGGCGGTGAAGGTGTCGGCGACCTTCTCGTCGGCCACGATGACGACCCCGTCGTCGGCCAGCAGGGCGCGGACCGCCGCAAGGGCCTCGACCGGCCGGGCCATGTCGTGGAGGGCCTCGAAGATGAAGGCGGCGTCGTAGCCGCCCTCGCCGGCCGCGCCCAGCTCGGCCGCGTCGACCACCCGGAACCGCACCCGGTCGCCCACCCCGGCCTCGGCGGCCAGCCGCCGGGCCTCGACCACCGAGGCCTCGTCGGCGTCGATCCCGTCCACCCGCACTGACGGGTACGCCCTGGCCAGCGAGATGCTGGACCAGCCGGTCCCGCAGCCGACGTCCAGCACCCGGGCCTCGTCGGCCTCGAGCCGGGCCTGGACCGCGGGCACGGTCGCGAACCAGCCGGCCAGGTCGTTGACGAACATGGGCCGGTTGAAGTTGGCGATGGCCAGCCGGCAGTCGGCACCGTACTCGGGGTAGGGCAGGCCCTCGCCGGAGCGGTAGATGCCCGGGACCCGCTGGAGCACCTCGGCCAGGCTGCCGATCCAGTAGGCGCTGGCCCCGGCGTGCGCGGGGTTGTCGGCGTCGAGCAGCACCTCGGCGTGGGCATCGGGCAGCCGGTAGCGGCGGGTCCCGGCGTCGGCGGCCGCGTCCTCGACGTCCAGGAGCCCGGCCACGGCCTGCTGCTCCAGCCACTCGCGGGCGTAGCGGGGGTCGACGCGGGCCCGCTCCGACAGCTCGGTCACGGTCGCCGGCCCCTGGTCCCGCAGGACCTCGTACAGGCGCAGCCGCAGGCCCAGCCAGACACTGGCCAGCTCGAACGATCCGATCATGCTCTGGAACAGCCGGCTGGCCAGGGCGTCGCGTCGTCCGGCCTCGTCCGCGGCCGTCGTGCCGGTGCTGGTCATGGCCCCCGCTCCTTTGTGATGTCGCTGTGGCGGATACTTACCGTATGCCGCCAGCCGACGCCCCCGCCGCCGACCCCACCGGCCTCCCGCGGCCGCTGCCCGTGCAGCGGGAGCTGTTCGACATCCCCGACGACGTCGCCTACTTCAACTGCGCCAGCCTCGCCCCCCAGCTGCGGGCGTCGGCCGAGGCGGCCGCGGCCGGGCTGGGCCGGCGCGCCCGGCCGTGGACGATCGGAAGCGACGACTGGTTCACCGGGGCCGAGGAGCGCCGGGCGCTGTTCGCCCGGCTGGCCGGGGTCGACCCCGAGGGCGTCGCCCTGGTCCCGGCGACCAGCTACGGCCTGGCCGTCGCCGCCGCCAACCTGACCGCCCGCCCCGGCCAGCGGGTCCTGGTCCTGGCCGATGACTACCCCTCCAACCGGTACACCTGGCAGCGGTTCGCCGGGCGCACCGGGGCCAGCCTGGTCGCCGTGGAACGCCACGACGGCCAGAGCTGGGCCGAGGCCGTGCTCGAGGAGCTGGACGAGCGGGCCGCGGTGGTCGCGGTGCTGGCCACCCACTGGACCGACGGCGGGGCGGTCGACCTGGCCGCGATCGCCGCCAAGGCCCGCGCGGCCGGGGCCGCCCTGGTGGTCGACGCCAGCCAGGCCCTGGGGGCGATGCCGCTGGACCTGGACGCGATCCGGCCCGACTACCTGGTCACGGTCGGCTACAAGTGGCTGCTCGGCCCGTTCGCCCTCGGCTACCTGTACGTCGCCGAGCGGCACCGTGAGGGCGTCCCGCTCGAGGAGAACTGGATCTCGCGCCTCGGGTCGGAGGACTTCAGCGCCCTGGTCGACTACCAGGAGCGCTACCAGCCAGGGGCCCGACGCTTCGACGTCGGCCAGCGGACCCACTTCGAGACCACCCCGATGGCCGTGGCCGCCCTCCGCCAGCTGCTCGACTGGGGAGTGCCGCGCATCTCGGCCACCCTCGGGCAGGTCAACCGCCGCATCCAGCGCCAGGTGGAGGCGCTCGGCCTCCCTCTGACCAGCAGCGACCGGGTCCCCCACATCCTCGGCGTCGGCCTGCCCGACCAGGCCCGGGCGGCCGTGGCCCGGGCCCTGACCGCCGCCGGGGTCTACACCGGGGTCAGGGGCTCGTCCCTGCGTGTCGCCCCGCACCTATGGACCACCGACCAGGACGTCGAGCGCCTGGTCGACGCCCTGACCAAGGCGACCAACGGGAGGGGGGCCTGGTGAAAACCCTGGCGACCTACAACATCAAGGGCGGGGTCGGGAAGACGGCCTCCGCCGTCAACCTCGCCTACCTGGCCGCCCGGGACGGCCTCCGGACCCTGCTCTGGGACCTCGACGCGCAGGGCGCGGCCAGTTACCTCCTGCGCGTCCGCCCCCGGGTCAAGGGCGGCGGCAAGGCCCTGGTCCGCGGCAAGCGTTCGCTGGAGGAGGCCGTCAAGGTCACCGAGTTCGACGGTCTCGACCTGGTCCCGGCCGACTTCACCTACCGCAACCTCGACCTGGTCCTGGGCGAGACCAAGAAGCCGACCCAGCGGATCACCCGCCTGCTCGGCCCGATGGCCGACAACTACGACCTGGCCGTCCTGGACTGTCCACCCGGCATCTCGCTCGTCTCCGAGAACGTTGTCCACGCCGCCGACGTCCTGCTGGTCCCCCTGATCCCCACCACCCTGTCGGTCCGCACCCTGGAGCAGCTCACCGAGTTCGTCGGCGAGCTCGACCACCCACCGACCCTGATCCCCTTCTTCACCATGGTCGACGGCCGAAAGCGCCTGCACCGCGAGGTGATCGACGACCTCCGGGCCCACCGCGACGACCTGGCCACCACCGTCGTCCCCGCCCTGTCCCTGGTCGAGCAGATGGCCGTCCACCGCGCTCCCCTGCCGGTGTTCGCCCCCCGCAGCCGGGTCGCCCGCAGCTACGAGGACCTGTGGGCCGAGGTCAGCGCCCGCCGGTGAGGGCCGTCCAGCGGGCCGGTGTCAGGCCGTAGGCCCGCTTGAACTGGCGGGTCATGTGGCTCTGGTCGGCGAACCCGGCGGAGGCGGCGGCCTCGGCGAGCGGGAGCCCGCGCTCGATCGCGGCCCGGGCCAGCCCGAGGCGGCGCATCGTCCGGTAGCGGTCGGGGCTGGTCCCCAGGGCCCGCCGGAAGTGGCGGGCCAGGGTGAACCGGTCGACCCCGGCGACCGCCTCCAGGGTCGAGGCCGGCGTCTGCTCGCTCGCGTGGGCGGCCAGGTAGTCGCGGGCCAGCCCGACGGCCCGGAGATCGATGGTGGCCGGGCCCGGGCCGGGCCGGCCGCCGAGCTCGCGGAGGGTGTCGGCCAGCGTGGCCGCGATCTCGGCCCGGGCGAGGTCGCTGATCGGCTCGTCGATGTCGACCAGCAGCGAGGCGACCAGCCGAGTGGCCGGGGCCAGGGTCTGCACCGGGTCGGCCACGAACGGCAGCGGGCCGCCACCGAGCGCGTCCCGGACGAGCTCGGGCGCGACGTAGAGGATGCGGTAGCCGAAGCCGTCGTCGGTTCCAGCGGCGCCGTCGTGGGTCTCGTCGGGGTGCAGGACGTGCAGCTGGCCGGGCAGGCAGACCCTGCGGGCGCCGCGGTAGCGGAACGTCTGCACGCCGGCGGTGGTGATGCCGATGGCGTAGCTGTCGTGCCGGTGCGGCTCGTACGCCGAGTCGCACAGGTACACCTCGGCCCGCTCCAGGCCGGGCGCCCTGGCGCCGAACCGGATCGAGTCGCGCCGCCGGCTGCAGGATCGTTCAAGACCGCCGGCGTCGGTGCTGCCTAGGCTCTGCCCCATGCATGGAAGTATCGCAGCGGCCCTGCCCGCGCCGCTGCTGGCGACGACAACCCGCTGGGGGTCGATCTGGCCGCTCCTGGTCACGGCGCTGGCGATCATGGGCAGCCCTGGCCCGGCGACGATCAGCCTGACCGCCGCCGGGTCGGCCTACGGCGTGCGGCGCTCCCTCGGCTACCTGACCGGGATCGTCGCCGGGACGGCGGTCGTCCTGGTCGCGGTCGCGACCGGGATCACGGCGGCCCTCCTGGCCGTCCCGGTCCTGCGGTCGGTCCTGGTGGTGCTGTCGGTGGCGTACATCCTCTGGCTGGCCTACCACATCGCGACCGCGTCCCCGCCCAGCGACCAGCCGGCCGCCGCCGCCCCCTCGCTCGCCGGCGGGGTCCTGCTCGGCGTGGCCAACCCCAAGGCCTGGGTGGCGATCGCGGCCGTGTTCGCAAGCACCCGCCTGGCCAGCACGGCCACGGCCGACGCGGTCGCCAAGGTGGCCGTGCTGAGCCTGGTCGTGGTCCTGATCATGGCCGTGTGGCTGCTCACCGGTGCCTGGTTCGCCTCAACCCTCCGCGACCCGTTCCGAGCCCGGGTCGTCAACCTCATCCTCGCCGCCGCCCTGGTCGCCGCAACCGCCCTGGCCATCCTCCACTGACGGCCGCGGGGTGCATCGGCGGCCCGTCAGGTCGACAGCGTTGGGACCGGGTCGAGGGCGTACGTCACGAGCAGGGCGTTCTCGGCCAGGACAGCCAGCCAGTGGTTCATCCGCTCGGCGTTGGTGCGGTCCCGCCAGTGCCCGAACAGGCTGCTGGCGTCGCCGAGCGGGCGGCGGCCTTCTGCCTGATGGATCTCGAGGGTGAGGGAAGCCCCACTCCCGCCGGCCTCCACCGCGGTGCGGACGAGCGCGGCCAGACCGGCCGGGCCGTAGAGCGGGTCGAGGGACCGCCGGCCCCGGTAGTCGAACGTCACCGGGACCCTGGTCAGGAAGCTGAAGTGGTCGGACAGGCCGGGGATGAGGGGATGCCCGTCGTGCAGGTGGAGGTGGAGCGGCTTGCCGACCCGGCCCAGCGACCGGAGGAGCCCGAGGACGGCGGGGAGCGCGGACGCCACCGCCGCCTGGACGTCGGCGGCCAGCTCTGGCAACCGTGCGTCCGCCGGGTCAAGCGCGGCCAGGTCCAGCCC
The DNA here is from genome assembly GCA_030152105.1 of Actinomycetes bacterium. The sequence goes on along the minus strand of JASLIH010000039.1, from coordinate 10,926 downwards.
CGGGTGCGCGTCCGAGAAGCTGACCCTGGCCCTGGCGATGCCGACGTGGCCGACGTCGACGCAGGCGCCGACCTGGGGCACGTCGCCGAGGCGCTCGGCCACCTCGACGAACCAGTCGAGCTCCAGCCCGGCGGCGTACTCGAGGAGCAGTGTCGGGCCGTCCGGCCGCAGGCCGAGCTCTTTGATCCCGGCGACCAGGTCGCCCGTCCTGGCGGCCATCTCGGCCTTGTCGTGGACGACCAGGCCGGCGACCCGGCCCGCGAAGCGGTCGGCGAACGTCTGGACCACCGCCCGGCTCCGCTCGTCCAGCAGGTTGACGTGCCGGCCCAGGTGCACGACCGGAAGGTGCGGCTGGGACGGCGCGAACCCGAGGACCCACTCGAGCTGCTCCGGCGTGTCGGCGTAGACCTCGGCGGCCAGCCCGGCCTGGGCGAATCGGAGGCGGGCCAGCCGCAGCAGGGCGTCGTCGCCGTCGACGCGACGCTGGAACAGCGCCCGCAGCGGCGGGCCAGGGGATGGTGGTTCAGATGAGGCCGGGGATGGTGAAGACATGGATCGACTGGTCCTTGGCTCGGCACTGTTGGTCCTGGCCTTCCCGCTTGGCCCGGTCGGATACCACGACGACGCGGTCGGGCCCCACCCACGAGACCCCTTCGACGTTGCAGTAGACGGTCCGGCCCTCGCGGTCCGGAGGGAACACCCAGACGCCGCCGTCGTCGGCCAGCTCCCAGCTCGACGGCCGCAGCCGGCCGACCCACAGCGCCGAGGACGCCTGGGACACCACGACCATCCGGTCCCCGGCGACGGACAGGCTGCTGTAGTCCTCGAACCACAGCGACGCCGGCAGCCGGATCGTGCCGACGCGGTCCCATTGACGGCTGCCCCGTTCGAACACCTGGATCCTGCCACCCCCGGGCTGCCGCCCCTCCCTGCCGTCCTTGCACCGGTTCCCCTCGCACAGGCCGAGCAGGTAGGTCCGGCCTGCTCTGTGGACGCAGGTCAGCCCCTCGAGGCCCTTGTTCGGCCCCTCGAGCGGGAAGTCGAGCCAGGCGCTCCCCCGGTAGGCGAGGCCGTCGTCATACTCCTGAACCTTGGCCATGTAGCCGGCCCCACGCGGGCTCGCCTCGATCAGCACGTAGTAGCGACCGGCGGCCAGGTCATGGGCGATGTCCTCGAAACCGGCCCGTTCGCCGCGGTCCTGCCGGATCAGGAAGTTGCCGCCGGCTTCCCGCCTGAGCCCGGTGCCGAGCCGGCCGATGTCGGGCGCGTTGTCGAAGATCACGTAGAAGTAGCCGTCTCCAGCGAGGACGCCGCTGGCCTCGAGGCGCCCGTCCACCGCGCCCGACAGCAGCGCGGCGATCTTCGCCTCCCGTTCCAGGACGAGCTGGCGCTGCCCCATCCGCCAACGCTCCTTCAGCTGGGTGTTCTGACCGGTACTGCTCATGATGACGGCAGCGGCTCGAGCTTCCCCGAGAATTCCGCCCCGCTGGCGCCGGCCGGATGGTCTCTGCGGAGCTCGGCCAGCTGCGCTCTGGCCCGGTCGTGGCGCATGCGCACGTAGTGGATGATCCCCTCAGTCTTCGCGTCCCCGCGCCGCAGCTCATGTTGCTCGCGACCGCTGCGGTAGACCTCGTCGTTGGTGAACTGCCTGCCGGTGAACGGCTGCCCGCCGGGTGTGTCGGACTCCAGGTAGGCGGCCTGGGAGACGCGGTCCCAGAGCCCGCCAGTCCCGATCGCGCCGTCGATCGCGGCCGGGTTGAAGTCGGTGTCGAGCAGGTGCTCCAGGTGGTCAAGGTAGTACCGGAGGAAGTCGCGGTTACGGAGCAGGTTCTGCACCAGCGGTATCCGGGACCTCGCGCCGGCTGAGTTCTTCCGGCCGTAGTTCTCGGTGTTGCTGGGCCAGTCGACGATGTCGGTGTAGTGCCACCGGGTGTCGAAGAAGTCGATGCCGAAGCTGTTGTCGTAGTCCCAGGGGATGAAGGTGAAGTAGGGCGCTGCGGCAGCGCCGCGCTCGTCGCCGCGCCGTCCGGAGTTGTACAGGAAGTAGTTCGAGGGCGTGGCGAAGTAGTTGTCCCAGCTGCCGAGCAGCAGGTTGACGCCGGCCCAGCGCAGGAACGCCCGGGCGTTCATGATGCCCTCCACCGACTCGCGGAACGCCGGGGAGTCGAACCGGCCGTCGCCGCCGGGGAGCCCGGCCCCGTCGACCGTCCGGACGAGCCGTGCCAGGTCGTCGTAGGTGTTGGCCGCCGGGTCGTCCTCGTTGGTCAGAAGCCGATAGGTCTGGTCGGCCGAGTCGGCGGCGATGTACTGACGGCCGTCGTCACTCCCGCCGGCCCCGACCCGCCGCTCGAGGGTCGCGCAGCCCAGCCTCCCGCAGGCGGCCTTGTACAGGTTCCCCTCGTCGTTGTCGCCGAAGTGGTCCTTCAGGAAGCGTTTGTCCACCTGCTCGATGACCGAGAACAGGCCCATGTAGTTCGCGTTCAGCCCCAGCTTGGCGTAGGTGTGCCGGGAGGCCGGGACCCCCGCCGAGGCGAACAGGCGCCAGGCCAGCGCCTCCCGCATCTGCGACGGGTCGTTGTACATGGCCTTGAGATTGACCTTGGACATGCCGGCCAGCCGGTCACCCCCGCCGCCGGGCTCCAGGTCGGCCTTCCAGGACCGCTTGGACGCCCACAGCGTCCGGTTCCCGCTGTTGACCAGCGAGAACGTCGCGGTCTCGTAGAGCGCGCCCGCGTTGCCCCGGGGCGCGATGTGCCGCCCATCCCCGGGGTCGGTCGGCCACAGCGCCAACCGGGCGCCGGCCGGGGCCACAACCGGCTCCTCCAGCGGCTCGTTGGGCCGCACAGCGTCCTGCGGCCAGCCGGTGACATGCAGCATGTACATCGGCTGCTGGAAGAACTCGTCCTTGGTTATCGCCATCACATCCACCCCTTCGGCAGTCCCTGTGAGGATTGAAGGCGGTCGATGCGCCGCGGTCAGTGCCGTGCGTCACATCACCCGGGGTCGCCTTGGGCGCGGCGGGTGATCGAGCGGCCGTACTTGTGTGGCGTTCAGGGTGCGGAGACTGGACCGGCGTGCTCGCGAGCATTCGGGCGGCGCGGTCGTGCGCTCCCGGCAGCGGCGCCGAGCACGCCGACCGGCAGCGCCCACAGCGCCAGGACGATCAGGGTCCACCAGATCGCGTCGCTCAGGTTGGCTCCCATCCCGCCCCCGTCGCCGTCCAGGAGCAGCCCGCGACCTTGCCTGTACCAGCGCGGCGCCTCGGCCAGCCAGGTCAAGATCACCAGCAGCGCGCCCAGCACGGTGGCCCAGGCGGAGGCGGCCAGCCCCGAGCGGAAGGACCGGCCGGCCACGGCGGCCGCCACCGACCCGGCCAGGACCACCGCCGTCACCGGCGAGAGGGTCGCCGAGGTGGTGGGCGGGTGGCCCGAGCGGGTCGAGGGGTACTCGGCCAGGTACCAGATCTGGCCCCGATAGATCCGGCGATGCCCACCAGCGCGAGCCCGGCGACCCCCACGCTCCGCCCGGCCCAGCCCAGCGGTCGCGACCGCGCCACAGCCAACGTCGCCAGCCCACCAACCACCCCGACGAAGACCGGCACGAACACCCGTCCCGCGGGCAGCGCCACGCCGGTCACCAGCGCCGCCGCCGCGGTCGCCGCGACCGCCACCGCCCCGCTGATGCCCACCGCCGCCCGGTTGCCGAGGGGCGAGAAGATCGCGGTACGGGCGCAGCCGACCGCGAACCGCCACCGCGCCGGATGGTCCTGTACCTGGGCCAGCTCGGCCGCCATGGCCGCCCCCCAGTCACGCCGGTCGGCGGGCAGGATCGCCGCGGCGCACCAGCCCCCCGAGGCGTCCCAGACGCCTGGTGCGGTTCATGTGCCCTCCACCCGTGGCCGCCGCCCGGCCCCGCCGGCAGTCCGGGCCGCCTTGGCTGGCGCCGAGGGCGCGGCGGCCAGCTCCTCGGCCAGCACCCGCCCGGGACCGGTCAGCCGGTAGAGGTGGCGTGGCGGCCGACCGGCGGGCAGGTCGCGCTCCCAGCTGGTCTCCAGCAGCCCGCGGTCGGCCAGCCGCATCAGGATCGGGTAGACGGACCCGGCCTTGAGGTCGAGCTGCTGGCACAGCGCATAGCCGTACCGCCAGGTGGCAGGCTGCTCCGCCAACGCCAGGACCACCGCAATGGTCTGCGCCGACGGACGACGGGGACCGGTCATGGATTAACTCTATATATCTAGAGTTGTGCGGTCAAGCGTCACCGCACCGCGAGCAGGCGAGCTACCGCTCCCGGCTCCACGTCGTCCTGGTCGTCGTCGCCGTCACCCACCGCAGGCTTGGCCCAGCTCCTCGGCCGCGACCTCGACCACGCAAGGATCAACGCCTTAACCCGCGCCGCCCCAGGCGTGTTCTCGATGCAAGATGGCCTCCTCCCCGAGGAGGGCTCCCCGCGCGCCTTCTCGCCTAGGGCGTTGAGCCGTCCTGCATCGCCTGCATGTTCTTCAGCATGACCGCCTCGGCCGTGCGCAGCTCTTCGCTGGGGCTGACCGCTCGCTGGTCGGCGCTGACCAGACGCCCAGCCGCGCCGAGGCCCAGCGGCCAGACGCCGAGGTGCTGACCAAGCGTGCCCAGGCCGAGCGCATTTACGCCGAACTCAGCGCTGACGGCGCGTTGGTCAGCGCTGGGAGCTGGGCCAAGTGTAGATGGTCTAGCATCGTCCGCATGGCCGTCTGCCAGCACTGCGGCGAGGACAATCCCGAACGGGCCCGGTTCTGTCTGGCCTGCGCCGCCCCGCTGGCGGCGCCAGGGCGGCAGCGCGAGGAGCGCAAGGTCGTCAGCGTCCTGTTCTGCGACCTGGTCGGGTTCACCGCCCAGGCCGACGAGGCCGACCCCGAGGAGATCCAGGCCCGCCTCGGCCCCTACCACGACCGGGCCCGGCGTGAGATCGAGCGCTTCGGCGGCACGGTCGAGAAGTTCATCGGCGACGCCGTGGTGGGGGTGTTCGGGGTGCCCGCCGCCCACGAGGACGACCCCGAGCGGGCAGTGCGGGCGGCCCTCGACGTGGTCGAGGCCATCGACCGGCTCAACCAGGCCCGGCCCGGGCTGGGCCTGGCCGTCCGGGTGGCGGTCAACACCGGCGAGGCGGTGGTCCTGCTCGACGCCATCCCCGAGCGGGGCGAGCACTTCCTCACCGGGGACGTGGCCAACACCGCCTCGCGTCTGCAGGCGATCGCCCCGGTGGGCGGCGTGCTGGTGGGGGAGACGACCTGGCGGGCCACCAGCCGGCTGATCGACTACCAGCCGCTGCCGCCGGTCCAGGTCAAGGGCAAGGCCGCGCCGGTGCCGATCTGGCGGGCCGAGGGCGTCCGCAGCCGCTCCGGGGTCGCCCTCGAGCAGGCTCCGAGAAGCCCGCTGGTGGCCCGCGCGCGCGAGCTCGGGCTGCTCCGGGCCGCCCTGGCCAGGGCCAGGGACGAGCGCCGGCCGCGGCTCCTGACCGTGGTCGGGGAGCCGGGCATCGGCAAGAGCCGGCTGGTGTTCGAGCTGTGGCGCGAGGTCGAGGCCGCCCCCGAGCTGGTGGTCTGGCGGCAGGGGCGCTGCCTGCCCTACGGCGAGGGCGTGGCCCTGTGGGCGCTAGGCGAGATCGTCAAGGCCCAGGCCGGCATCCAGGAGTCCGACCCGGCCGACCGGGCCGCCGGCAAGCTGGCCAGGGTGGTGGCCGACCTGGTCCCCGACGAGCGGGAGGCGGCCTGGGTCACCGGCCACCTCAGCCCGCTGGTTGGCCTGGCCGCGCTGCTGCCGGGCGGCGACCGGCGCGAGGAGGCGTTCGCGGCCTGGCGGCGGTTCTGCGAGGCCCTGGCCGCCCAGACGCCGGCCGTGCTGGTGGTGGAGGACCTGCACTGGGCCGACGAGGCCCTGCTCGACTTCCTCGACCACCTGCTCGACTGGGCCGCCGACGTGCCCCTGCTGGTGCTGGCCACCGCCCGGCCGGAGCTGCTGGCCCGGCGGCCGGGCTGGGGCCGCGGTGCGGACGGCGACGCCGTGGTATCGCTGGCCCCGCTCGGCGACGCCGACACCGCCCGGCTGGTCGCCGGCCTGCTCGACCAGGCCCTGGTCCCGGCCGAACTCCAGGCCGCCCTGCTGGCCAGGGCGGGCGGGAACCCGCTGTACGCCGAGGAGTACGTGCGCATGCTGGCCGACCGGGGCGTGCTGCGCCGGGTCGGGGGGAGCTGGCGGCTGGAGCGGGCCGGCGAGCTGCCGCTGCCCGAGTCGGTCCAGCACCTCATCGCCGCCCGGCTCGACACCCTCGCCCCCGAGGACAAGGCGCTGCTCCAGGACGCGGCCGTGGTCGGCACCGTCGGCTGGCTGGGGGCGCTGGCCGCGGTGGCCGAGGCCGAGCCGTCGGCCCTCGAGGCACGCCTGGAGCTCCTGGACCGGCGGGCGTTCCTGCGCCGCGAGGGCCGCTCGTCGGTGGCCGGGGAGCGCCAGTACGCGTTCCGCCACGTGCTGGTCCGCGACGTCGCCTACGGGCAGCTGCCCCGGGCGGCCAGGGCGGACAAGCACCGGCGGGCCGCCGAGTGGCTGGAGGCGCTGGCCCCTGACCGGGCCGAGGACCGGGCCGAACTGCTCGCCCACCACTGGCAGCGGGCGCTCGGCTTCGCCCGGGTCGCCGGCCAGGACACCGCCGGCCTGGCCGGCCGGGCCCGGCTGGCCCTGCGCGACGCCGGCGACCGGGCCCTCGACCTAAACGCCTTCGCGGCCGCCGGGCGCTGGTACGGGGCCGCGCTGGAGCTGTGGCCGGCCGCCGACCCCGAGCGGCCCCGGCTGCTGCGGCGGCTCGGCCAGGCCCGCATGTACGCCGAGCAGGCCGGGGACGAGCTGCTGGCCGAGGCCCGCGACGGGCTGCTGGCCGGCGGCGACCGGCAGGGGGCGGCCGAGGCCGAGGCCATGCTCGGCCAGCTCAGCTCCTGGCAGGGCCGGGGCGAGGAGAGCCTGGAGCACGGCCGGCGGGCCGCCGCCCTCCTGGAGGGGGCGCCGCCGTCGCGGGCCAAGGCGCTGGCCATGGTCAGCCTGTCCGGCCGCCTGATGCAGGCCGGGCGCAACGCCGAGGCGATCGCCGTCGGCCGCCAGGGCCTGGCCCTGGCCGAGCTGGCCGGCGACCCGGGCCTGGCGGCCAGGGCCCACGGCTCCATCGGCGGGGCGCGCAGCTTCAGTGGCGACCCGGGCGGGGTGGCCGACCTCGAGCGGGCCCTGGCCTTGGCCGTCGAGGCCAACGCCCCCTACAGCGCCACCGCCTACAGCAACCTGGCCAGCTGCGTGGTCGCCAGGGGCGAGCTCGAGCGCGCCTTCGAGCTTCAAGCAAGCGGCCGCGAGGCCGCCGAGCGGTTCGGGCTCGCCAACGAGCTGCGCCTGCTCGCCGCCGAGCACGTCCTTGAGGACTACTGGCGGGGCCGCTGGGACGCGGCCGTGGCCGGGGCCGACCGGTTCGTCGCCGAGACCGCGGCCGGGGTGCGCCACTTCATGGAGGACGTCTGCCGGCTGGTCAGGGGCCGCATCCGCCTGGCCCGCGGCGACCTGGCCGGCGCCCTCGAGGACGCCGCCGCCGACGTCGAGCTGGGCCGCCAGCAGGGCGCCCCCGAGGCCCTCCAGGCCGCCCTCGCCCTACAGGCCCACGCCTTGCTGGTCGCCGGGTCGGTCGAGGAGGCCGACGCCAGGGCCGGCGAGCTGCTGGCGCTGCTGGCCGCCCAGGGGGTGCTGGTGACCAACCCCGACTGGTCGGGCGAGCTAGCCCTGGTCCTCCACGACCTGGGCCGCGGGGACGAGCTAGCCCCGCTGGTCGCCCGGCTCAGCCCGCTGCCGCCGTGGCTGGCGGCCGCGACCGCGGCCGCCAGGGGCGACTTCGAGGAGGCCGCCGACCAGTACGCCCGGATCGGCTCCCAGCCCGACGAGGCCGCCGCCCGCCTCCGCGCCGCCGGCCGGCTGCTGGAGGCCGGCCGCCCCGCCGACGCCGACGCCCAGCGCCGGCCGGCCCTGGCCTTCTTCCGCCGGGTCGGCGCCACCGCCCAGCTGCGCCCGGCCAAGGCCCCGTGGGTCGACTCGGCCTCCTGACCGGACGATCCACCGCCGTTATTCCTCGTCACGACGGTCGATGTAGACGTTGCCGTCGGCATCGCGGACATCGTCGTAGGTCCCCGACCCGGCCGCCTTCGAGCGCGCCGACTACATCAAGACCCTCGCCTCCCGCACCCCGCCCAGCCGCTGAGCGCGGCAAGCACCTGGGTGGGTCCCGGCCGGTGCCGCACTTGATCATCCGTTTGACCATCCAGACGATCCGACGGGACCCGTCTGGATCCTTCCAGATCGACGAGGCCTCCAACGTGAGCAGGCCAGATCCGTCTGGAGCCGACCAGATCGACGCTGAGCTCCAGGCTACGAATCTGGCGGTTTGGGGTTCGAATCCCTCGCGGCGCGCACAACGCCTAAGTAAACGGCCTGGGGCGGCTTGCTCTGCTTGCCTCCTGATCATCCTTGCTTCCTCGGGCGGGTGATCAAGGAGCCTCCTGGTGATTAGAAGCGCGGCAAACGCTGGTAGGTGGTCGTCTATGCCGGCCGGGATCCGCTCACCGGGAAGAAGCGCCAGAAGCGCCGGACGGCGTCGGTGTAGGCCTCGATGGTCCGGGGGCACTTGTTCTCGGCCTCCAGGGTGCGCCGGAAGCTCCGGTTGAGGGCCAGGAGATGGCCGCGTGGCAGCTGACGGCCAGAGAGGGCCGGTTGGGAGGACGACATTGTTGCCCCTCATTCGGAGATGAGGAACGGCGCAGGTCGGGCTGCTTCGTGGTTGTCCGTGGCTGTCCGCTGAGGACCGTTGAAGACTCCTGTGAATGGCACGCAGGTGGCACGGTCGGCGAGGACGAGGCTGCTCCCACCTGGCGGCCACGGCTCCCAGCTCGCCCGGAGGGTGAGGCCCGTCCCTGGTGACCGACCGCGTCGTGGGCAGAGCCCGGAGGGCTCGCGGCGGCCGGGTGGAGACTCGAACTCGGGGCCGCCTCCCACGATGTTGTCTGCTTGAGGCGGTGCCGGGCGGCTGCCTGTGATTCCTCAGACCCAGTCGTTGCCGCCGGTGCCCGTTGGGCTATCTTCCGTCCCAGTCCAACTGATGAGTCTTTAAGAACTCAGCAATGCCTTCGATGACTTTGGGGCTCAGACTTCCAGGAGGACCAGGGCTTGAACCCTTGTTCCAACGTACCGTGCAGGGCTCAAGCTCATGGAAGTATTCAGCTTCTGCTACTTCCGTCCGATCCGAAAAGAGCACCAGTACCGTGTCACCGTCATATTCCTGGTCGTCTACCTGCAGCGTGGCGATCCGCCAGCCCAGTCGTACTTCGGGTCGTGCAGGATCACGCGGATCCCTTTCTAGTACTATTTCCTCCCTGCCAGGAGAGCCATTGTCCAGGAGGAAGTTCCGCAGGCGATCGAGGAATTGGAAAGCCTCCTGCCCCTCCTGCCGCGCTTTAGCTCGTTTCCGTTGCTCCTCGGCCGACTGATCTGCAAGCGCGTCGTTGGCCTTACCAAGTTCCTCTATGTAATCCATGGACTACTCCAGTCATGCGGCCGACCACCTCGGATCATATCGCTCTCTGTGGTCAGTGTTCAGCTGAGGCCGGTTCGCCAGTGTCCGTGGCGCGTCCGCAGGGCCGGCCTTGAGGGTGTAGAGAAAAGTCTCCCAGCTCCCTCAATAGCATGGACACGACGGAGCGGGACGCTGGCATGCTGCTCCCTCACCCGCGCCCGCTACGTCGCCTCGTTGGCCGAGCTGGTTACTGGTCCTGGCTCCTCGTCGCCCTGGTCGTGGTCGCCGTCGCCCACCGCAGGCTTGGCCCCAGCTCGTCGGCCACGACCTCCACGACTGATCGGGCGTTGCCGTCCTCAGCGGTCCATGCCCGCTGCTGGAGCCGGCCCATGACCACAACCCGGCTGCCCTTGGCCAGGGACTTCGCGGCGTGCTCGGCCTGGTCCCGCCAGACGATCACGGTGAAGAACGACGCCTCCTGCTCCCTGCGGCCCGACACCGCGACTCGGCCGAGTGGACCAAGCGCTGGCAGGCCACGACGACCAACCTGCGCCCGACCACCCGCGACCTGTACGCCTACCTGCTACGCCGATTCCTGCTCCCGACCTTCGGTAAGGCCGCCTTGAGCAGCATCGATCCGTTGGCCGTGCGTGCCTGGCTGACCAACCTCCAAGCCGAGAAGCTGAGCCCGAGCACGGTCGCCAAGGCCTACCGGCTGCTGTCGCGCATCCTGGGCGCGGCCGTGGAGGCGGGCTACCTGCCACGCAACCCCTGCACCGTCAAGGGTGCCAGCCAGGAGCGGGCACCAGAGATGCGCTTTGCCACCGTGGCCCAGGTTGCCGCCCTGGCCGACGCCACCGACCCTCGCCATCGGGCGCTGATCCTGGTCGCGGCCTACGGTGGGCTGCGCTGGGGCGAGCTGGTCGGCCTGCGCGTCAAGCGCGTCGACCTGCTGCATGGCCGGGTGACCGCCGCCGAGCAGGTGGCCGAGGTCAACGGCCAACTCATCCCCGGCCCGCCCAAGACCGAGGCCGGCCATCGCACCGTCACCCTCCCGGCCGTGGCCGCCGTCGCCTTGGCCGAGCACCTGGCCAACTTCGCCGAGCCCGGTCCCGAGGGGCTAGTGTTCCCGGCCCCACAGGGCGGGTATCTGCGTCGGTCGACTTCCGCCGCCGCTGGTGGGTGCCCGCCACGAGGGCGGCTGGAGTTGAGGGGCTACGAGTTCATGATCTGCGCCACTCGGCCGCCACCATGGCGTTGGCGGCTGGGGCGAACACCCGCGAGTTGATGGAGCGCATGGGCCACACCTCGCCGCAGGTCGCGCTGCGCTACCAGCATGTGATGGCCGGCCGGGATCAGGCC
>JASLIH010000016.1 GCA_030152105.1 Actinomycetes bacterium | reverse complement strand
CGTCGGCGTCGCGGACGTGGAACTGGAGGGTCTGGCCGACCTCGACGCTGTCGGCCACGGCGATCGAGCCGGTCTCCGGGTCGGCGCCGAGCAGGCCCCTGACCAGGAAGTCGCCCCGGTCGAAGCTGGCCTTGTGCTCGTCGATGACCTGGCCGACCTGGAGGCCGCCGCCGCGCAGCAGCTCCTGTTCGTGCCGGTCGAGGCTGGCCAGGAGCTGGCGCAGCCGGTCGACCGCCGGCCGGCCGCCCAGCTCGTGGACGATGTTGCCCTCGCCCCTGGTGACGGCGAACGGCGAGCCCACCGGCCGGCAGCCCTGGCTGACCACGGCGCGGATGTCGACCGGGCCGATGAGGGCGACGCCGGCGGCGCCGCCGTCGAGCACGTCGGTGCCGCTCACCAGGCGGTGCCTGCCCGGCTCCGGCGCCCCCGACACCATCCCGCCGACCACCGGCAGGCCGGGCTGCTCCTGGTTGAGCCGCTCCAGGAAGCTGTCGGCCGGGAAGGTGAACGGGTCGGCCAGCAGCAGCACGCTGGCCCGTTCCTCCTCGGGCAGGTCGGGCCAGCCGCCGATGCCGACGCCGTCCTCCAGCGGCAGCACCCGCAGCGCGAACGGCCGCACGCTGACCCCGGGCAGGCGGGCCATCCAGACGGCCAGGCCAGGCTCGCCCTCGACCTCGCGGCCGTCGCCGATCACCCCCTGGGCGGTGCAGCCGAGGATGGCCGAGGTCCCGGTGCGCTCCGACAGGCTGAGGGCGATGCCGGTGGCGGCGTCGGCGTGCTCCATGGTGAAGAAGCAGACCACCAGGTCGGGGGCGCCGCCGAGCTGGCCGAGCGCGGCCGGGATGACCTCGTCGAGGGCGTTGGTGTGGTCAGGGGCGGTGGAGACCGCGGCGCCGAAGGTGAGCATGGCGCAAGGCTACCCGGTTTCGGCCCCCCCGCTACGCCCCCTGGCCGACCCACTCGAAGTGGGTGGTGTCGGGGCGGGCGAAGCTGCCGCCCCAGACGAAGCCGTGCCTGGCCATGGTCTGGACCAGGCGCTCGTCCCCCTTGACCTTGAGGGCGACGGCGATCCCCCAGGCGTGGCGTGACAGCTTGCCACCGCGGGCGTCGCGCAGCAGCCGCGGGCTCCAGCAGCCGCCGTCGCGCCGGAACTCGCCCACGTCGACCAGGTTGCCGAGACGCTGGCGCTCGAGGTCGGCCATGGCCTTGGCCAGGTCGCCGACGACCAGCCTGTGGCAGCGGACCCGCCCGAGCAGGGGCACCTTCCTGGTCACCAGGTTGGCCCTGGTCCAGGCCGGGTCGGGCCAGCCCGTGTGCAGGCTGGGCAGGGCGAACTCGCCGAAGCGGGCCTTGACCTGGCTCATGGGCAGGACCCCGTCGCCGCCCCGGACGAACGGCCGGTCCCCGGGGGTGATGAACCGGACCGACCGGCCCGTGAGCAGCTTGCGGATCTCGGTGCGCAGGTCGTCCACCGGGCCGCGCGGCCTGACCAGCAGGTAGGCGGCGCGATGGATGCCGTAGCGGCGGGCCAGGCCTCGCTCCAGGGCGACCTCGTAGCCGCCCAGCAGCGCGTCGTCGACCACCCCGCTGACCTTCAGGGACCGGCCGCCGTCCAGCTTCAGCTTGCCGCCAGACTTGACCCGGCGGAGCTTGGCCCCGGTCCTGGACAGGACCGCGCCCTTGGGCAGCAGGGTGGCCAGCTTGCGGCCGGGACGGCCGGTGGCGCTGGTGTAGGCGTTGGTGTCGACGGCCATCGTCTCCACCGGCACGATCCTGTAGCCGCGCCGCCCGCTGGCCGCCGGCAACGTCCCGGTGCGCACGGCGCTGATCGCGGCCACCCGGGTCGAGTCGCGGACCCGCCCGACCTCCTTCTCGGAGAACCCGCCGGGGGCCCAGACCAGCAGCTCGTTGCGGAAGGCGTCCAGGTCGGCGGCGCGCGTCCCGGCCACCCCGGCGCCCCGCCCGTCCGGCCCGGCGCCGGCCGGCCCGCTCCATTGGGACACGAACGCGACCCACCCGGCCACGAACACCGCCAGCCCGGTGAGGATCGCCAGCCCCCGCCCTCGCGCGGTCATGCGCGAACTCCCTTCTGGTTACGTGTCAGCGTAACTATCGGGAATCGCGTCGCACCAGTGAACCGGCGAGTTTTCACCGATCAGTTACCTGTGGACAACCGTGCGCCCGCTCCTTGCGGGTCGGTTACCCCTCCCAGAAGGAGCCCGGGGGCCAGTGGCAGAGAAGTTGTCCCCAGATCGAGGGTTGGTGCTTGTGCTGGGGTGGGGGCTTGATAGGTTGCCGCGATGAACTCGAACACAGATTCGATCCGAGCGCCCGGCGGGCAACCGGACGCGCGGTGGGATGGGCTGGCGGCACTCGCCGAGGCCGTGGATGGGTTGGCCGCCCAGGACCTGGACGGCTTGGCCGACAGTGTCCGGGCCGAGCGGGTCCTGGAACTGCGGCGGCTGGTGGACCGCCTCGAAGGCCACTGGCTCAAGGAACTCGCCGGCGTCGATGCCCGCGGCGCCGCCGGTGCCGACCAGGACCAGCAGGTCGGGTCAACCGCCGCGTGGCTGCGGAACCGGGTCCACCTGGGTGCCGGCACGGCCACGAGGTTCGTCCGCACCGCCAGAGCCCTGTTCCGCGGCCCGCTGACGGCCACCGCCAAGGCCCTGGCCGACGGAACGATCTCGGTCGCCCACGCCAGCGTGCTCGCCCACGGCACCTACGACCTCCCCGACCACGTCATCGTGGAAGCCGAACCGGTTCTGGTGGAGGCGGCGGGTCGGCTGGACCCGCCCCGGCTCCGGCGGGTCCTGGGCCACCTCCAGTTGGTCGTCGACCCCGATGGCACCGACCGTGATCGAACGCGTCGTCAGCAGCGGCGAGGGTTGTGGCTGGCCCCAACCTTTGACGGCATGGTCGCCGTGGATGGGCTGCTTGAGCCCGAAGCCGGCCAGAGTTTGCTGGCTGCGTTGGAACCGCTGGCGCGCCCCGCCGACGCCCAGGACACCCGCAGCGGCGGCCAGCGCCGGGCCGATGCCCTGGCGGAGCTGGCCCGCCGCAGCCTGGAGGGGGGACGGCTCCCCCAGACCGGTGGGGTCCGCCCCCAGCTGATGGTGACCGTCGACCTGGACAGTTTGCTCGGCCTGCCTGGTGCGGTGAGGGTAGGTGGGGAGATCGGTGAGGCGGGACCGCTGGACCCCCAGGCGTGTCAGCGGCTGGCCTGTGATAGCGCGGTGACCCGGGTACTGGTCACCCGCCACCCCAGCGGGGAGCAGCACCCCACTTACCATCCCAGCGGCCAGCAGCACCCCACCTACCACCCCAGCGGCGAGGGACACCACCCCAGCACCGAGCAACGAACGGTTGTCCACGACCCCGGCGGCGACCAGCAACCGGTCGGGAACGACCACGGCGAGCGGGCGGGGCTGGGGGCGCGGCAACGAGCCGCGATGAGACTGCTGCCGCCGGCCCTCGGGGGTGCCCCCACCCAGCCGTTGGAGGTCGGCCGGGCCAGCCGGGTCGTCCAGCCCGCCCAACGCAGCGCCCTGGCCGTCCGCGACGGCGGCTGTGTCTTCCCCGACTGTGACCGCCCCCTGGCCTGGTGCGAAGCCCACCACCTGCGCCACTGGCTCCACGGCGGCCCCACCGACCTGGCCAACCTGGCCCTGTTGTGCCGGGTCCACCACCGGGCTGTCCACGAAGGTGGCTGGCGGCTGGCCCGCGGCCCCGACGGTCGCCTCACCGCCACCCCACCTCACCGGCGGCATCCCACCGCCCGACGACATCCCACCGCCGCCTGACCCACGGGGTCGGAGAACCGATCGACGGCCGGCAGGCAGTCCGGGACCCAGCCACGCGGCCTGGCGCACGCGGTGCGTAGATGATCCTGTAGCTGACCCCAGCCTGGACGGTCGCCCGCGCCAACCACCGTGCCAGGCACCTGCATGGGGCCCGATATGGCCCCCTGGGGCACCGTTACTAGGTGCTTGCCTGGGTCCCCCCCCGGGACAGCCCCCGGGGCACCGTGCCAGGTACACATGGCCCTGCCAGCGGTGAGTGGATGTGAGGCGCGGACCGGGCTAGAACGCGCTCAGGAGGGCGGGGTCCTCCAGCAGGTCGCGGAGGTGGGCCAGGAACTGGGCGGCGTAGGCGCCGTCGACGATGCGGTGGTCGAAGG
>JASLIH010000625.1 GCA_030152105.1 Actinomycetes bacterium | reverse complement strand
GGTCGGCGTTGAGCAGGTCGAACAGCTGGGTCCAGCCCTGGCTCGGGGTGTTGTCGGTGGTGGTGCAACCTCCCACCTGCTGGCAGGCCCCGAACTGGGTCAGCGTCCCAGCGATGACCATGTCGGCGCTGTGCCTCGCGTGGGTGTAGCGGGCCAGCTGGTACCACTGGCGCGCCATCGACCCGCTGTTGGTGTAGATCTCCGGCAGCGGATGGGCCAGGGCGAACCCCCCCGATACCCACCACACCCGTTCCTGTGTCCAGCCGTTGTTGCAGGCGGTGGTGGAGCCGTTCTGGGTACAGCCGGCGGCGTCGCCGAAGTTGTAGATGGTTGTGTTGGAAAGCGAGTCATAGCCCAGATACCACTCCCGGGTGTCCCCGAAGGTGTTCCAGTCCATCTCCACGTCGATCGCCCCGGTGACGGTGACCTGCCCACTGGCCCCAGCCGCGGCCACCTGGGAGGTGATGGAACGCACGAAGTTGGCGAAGGCGCGCCCCTGCTGGTAGCCGTTGTCGCGGACCTGGGTGCCCCGGTTGGTGGTGCCGATCGCCAGGCTGATGGTCGATGCCCGGTCGGCCGCGGTGCAGCCGCGGTAGCCCCTGGCGAAGTGCACCGCGGCCGATGCCGCGTCCAGCCGGGAACGGAACTCGCCGGTAGCGCCGCCGGGCAGATCAAAGCCGTAGACCCCGTTCACCAGCATGGGCGCGCCGAAGTCGAGGATCACGATCCGGTTCTGCGCGCCGGGGCGCTGCTCGTCCGCGCGGCCCTGGGCGCAGCCGTAGTCGAACCAGACAGCGTCCGAGGCGGAGTCGGTCGCGCGGACGTAGTAGCTGCTGGTCGCCGCCGGGGCCGCAGCGGCGGGGAGCGCCGACGCGAGGACCAACATCGACGCCAACAGCACGGCGAGCGCGAGCCGCCTGGACACCGCACCACATCGGGACAGAGCCATCGCGCACCTCACCGACCGGGCTCTCGCCGGCCACCGGAACCGGACGAGCCAAGCCTAACCGGGAAGCCAAACCCCTGTGAACTTGGGCGAACCCCGCCTACTTCGTCTTGCTGGCGGTCGCCTTGCCACCCTTGCGACCGGCGGCCTTCTTCTGCGCGGTCGTGCCACCCTGCTTCGGGTTCCCCCCGGACCCGGACTTCTGGCCGCCGTGCTTGGACGCGTCCGGGGAGTTGGCGATCCGTGCCGCGCGCGCCTTGGACATCCCCTTGTCCCGCAGCGACTCATACTGCTTCTCGTTCTTGATGCTCGGTGACGGCATGACCGGTCCTCCTCGACGCAGAGAGATGCGGACCGTCCAGACAGCTACCCGGCAACCGTCACCCCGTAACAACCGCACCAGGGCCGCCAAGCGGCCCGTGGCGTAGCGGTTGAAGAGCACATCCCAGCGTTGCCGCTGATCAGCCTGTTCGCAAAGGTTGGAGATTGGTCGCTCCGCCGTCCGTAACGTTGCCGAGACGCAGGCGGGACAGACTGGCGGGCGATCTGCGACGCTGGGAGGGTGGCGTGCCCGGGGGCGAACTACGTGCAGCCAGGACGATGGCGCTGACTCCTGCCGACCGGAGGGTCGGGGCGGACCTGGCCAGCCACCGGTCCCGCTCTTGGGTCGGCTGGCTGGTGGCCTTCATCCTGGCCGCCGGCGCCGCGTTCGTCGTGCTGCGGCTGGTGACTTCGAGCGACGGCACCCAGGTGCCGCCGCGTACCTGGGCCTGGACCGGCGCTGGTGTGCTGGTCCAGGCGCAACCGGACAGCACGCTGCGTGACCGCGACCTGGTCACGGCCATCGACGGCGTCGCGCTCGGCAAGAGCGAGGGCGGCTGGCGTGCGCCCGTCCACCGGACCGGTGACCGGCTGGTCTACCAGGTGCACCGCGCAGGGCAGACCCGACAGGTGCCCGTCGTCCTACGTCGCGCCGAGGTGACCGGTCGGTTGCTGCAGGCGTGGGGGACGATCCTGTTCGTTGTCGCGCTCTTCGCCGTGGTGGTGTACCTGTACGCACGGCGGCCGGGCCCGGCGACCGGGGGGCTGCTGGTGCTTGGAAGCGGGCTGCTGAGCAGCGACCTGGCGATCGAGATCGGCGTGTCCGCGGTGGACGCCCGCGGTGGCCCGGTCCTGTGGCTGTACGTGTTCAACACGCAGGTCGTGTACCTCATTGGCTGGACGGGGCTGGCGGCGTTCGTGGTGCTGTTCCCGCGCCCGTGGTCGCCGCTGACGCGCCACCGCTGGCTGCTGTGGATGGTGTGCGCCGCCCCGGTGGCGTTGGTCCTGGCGTTGGCGCTGGTCGCGTCGCGCGGTGTCGGCCTCACCCAATGGGTCGGTCGCGTCATCGCCGGTGAGACGTTCATCTCCATGGCGGTGCTGGGGACCGGCATCGTGGTGGCGATGGTCCGCTACCTGACCGCAACCGACCCCATCGGCCGTCAGCAGCTCAAGTGGCTCGCGGGTGGCGCCTTCGTCTCGGGCTCCCTGGCGCTGACGGTGTGGTTCCTGCCACAGCTCGTGTTCGGCGAGGGCCTGCTCCCGGCCGAGTGGTTGGGCTTCTCCGGCCTGCCGCTGCTGGCGGGGCTGACGGTTGCGGTCCTGCGCTACCGGCTGTTCGACGTGGACCGGATCATCAGCCGCACGCTGGCCTATGGGCTGCTGACGGTGCTGCTGGGCGGCGGCTACGCCGCGGTGGTCCTGGGCCTCGGCCAGCTCCTCGGCCACGACTCCAGCCTGGTCGTGGCCGCCGCCACCCTCGCCGTGGCGGCGCTGTTCCAACCGGCCCGCCGCCGGGTCCAGGCGCTGGTCGACCGGCGATTCAACCGCCGCCACTACGACACCACGCAGACGGTCGCGGCGTTCAGCGCCCGGCTGCGCGAGCAGATCGAGCTGGACACGCTCTCGGCCGAGTTGCTGGCAGTCGCGGAGCAGACGATGCAGCCGACGCAAGTGTCGCTGTGGCTGCGACCACCGGCCGGCCGCCCGGCGCATCCGATCCATTGAGGGTCACCACCTGATCTGCCAGGAGGGTGCTCCCTGGGACCGGTAGCGGCACCACGTGCCCGTGATGACGGCACGGTCGAGGTGGGCGGCGAGTTGGGGGGCGGATGGCTCGAGACGGCGGATGGCGTCGCGGATCCTTGCGCTCACCGCCTTGCGGGCCCGCTCGCTGGCGGTCGCCCCGAGCTGCCGTTGCCGCCCTGAGAGACCTGTCGCGTTCTTGAGCTGGGCGAGAACGGCCTCGTCTTCGTTGTCGATCAGGTGAAGGCGCTCAGGGTCGTTGTCGCGCTCCGCTTCCGCTCGGTCCTGCTCGAGCTCGACGAGCCGGAACCGGTATGCGTCGATCGCGGTCCTGTCGGCCACGGCGCCGGCGGAGGCGTCCTGGACGAGCGCCTGGGCGAGCTCCAGCACATGGACGTCCGTGTCCGGACGGCTGAGCAGCACGGCCAGATCACGCCATCCTTTGCTGTCGGGCACGGTGGCCATCTCCGACCCGCAGGTGACCGTCCACGCGCGCTGCTCCCGCCGGAGCACGGCAAGCCGGCGGTGACCGCCAACCGTGGACGGTGACATGGCGGCAAGGGCGCGCAGGGCATCGCCGCTGGCGGCCTCCCACACCCTCGCGCCAAGCCGGGCGTGGACGGCGACAGCCTGCTCGAGCAGCGCGCGCGCCTCCTCGTGCCGGCCGAGCGACGTCGCGGCGATCCCCGCGAAGTGGGCATGACTGCCTGCAAAGGCGACGACGGCTCCATTGACGCCACACGACGATGTGACCGGACGGAACTCATCGAGGATGCGGGCGCACAGTTCGGCATCCTCGAGCCGGACCGCCGCGTCGGTGAGATTGCCGACGAACACCGACCACAGGTAGGAGCGGTCGGCCTGCCAGGCGCCGAGCTCGAGCACGATGTCGACCTCACGTCGGGCAGCGTCGAGGTCGCCGGCCCGGGCCATGAAGCCAGCGGCGACGGCGTGGGCGTGCACCGGCGCGCCGACCCACCAGCGCACAGCCTCGCCCGCGAAGGCTCGTTGCGCGTCGGCGTCGCCCAGGGCTCGAACCAGCTCGAGCCGCTGGGACATGCGCACGTTCCCGGTGTCGGGCTCCTGGATGCGCTCACCCAGCCGGGCGGCCTCCTCGATGAGCTGCGCAGCCTCGCCGAGCCTGCCGTCCAGCAACTCGAGCGCCGCCCGCCTGGTGAGTGCGAGATAGCGGAAACGAGGTTGCCCCATGGCCTCGGCAGCGGCGAGATAGGCGTCCAGGGCAGGCCGGAACGCGGGCGAACCGGTTTCGAGGAGGGCATTGGCGCTGAGCAGCAACCCTTCCGCTCGCCGCTCTTCATCACCCAGCCGTTCGGCGATCCTGACAATGTCGCGGGCCAGGCCGAGCCGTTCCTGGGCGGTGCCCGGGGTCCACAGCACATCGTGGCGGGCCAGGAGGCAGGCAAGGAGGGCAGTCGGGTCGTCGGCCTGCCGGGCGAGCTGGAGCGCCTGCTCGCTCAAGGGATGGGCGCGGGGCCGGTCGTGGGGAACCGAGTGCTGGAGCTCTCGAGCCATGGCGGCTGCGAGCTGGGCCTCGAGCGAGGTGTCGCGGCCCGCGACCGCCTGTCGCGCCGCTTCGAGCGGCTCGATCACGTCATAGCGCCGCATCGCAAACCGAGCCCCCAGGTGCTGCAGCCCGAAGGCGACGGCCCCGATCCTGGCGGGATCGCCACAGGCTTCGGCGTGGCCTCGCGCACGCACCAGCAGCTCCCTGGCGCGGTCGGGCTCGCCCGCCCTGGCCAGGGCTTCCGCCTCGGCGACCAGCAGATCGACGAGTGCGGGCTCGGGGAGGACGATGCCGGCCTGCGTCAGCGCCAGCCGAGCGCGGGTGAGGTGGCCGGCCGCCTCGGTGAACGCCAGGCGCGTATGGTCCGCTTCCGCCGCCGCGAGCGCCCATTTCAGGACGCCGTCGGCGCTCCCGGCCGGGGCCGAGCAGGCGTAGTGCTGGGCCACCTCCGCGGCCGTGACACTGCCGCCCTGGTCAGCCCGGTGTTCGAGCGCCACCGCGATCCGGCGATGGAGGGCGACTCGCTTGGAGGGAGCGAGCGCGGTGTACAGGGCCTCCCGCACCAGGTCGTGGGTGAACCGAAGCGTCGCGGCGGGCGTGCTTCGCAGCACCCCGGCCCGGAGCGCCAGACCGATATCCTCGTCGACCTCGTCGACCTGCATGGCGAGGGCGTCGGCGAGCACGTCGGCGGCAATCTCATTGCCCTCGACGGCGGCGGCGTCCATCACGGCGCGTGCCCGCTCAGGCAGATGGGTCAAGCGCTGCTCGATCGCGTCCCGTACCACGGACGGCATGCCAGCCGCGTCGCTCGCGGTGTCGAGGAGGTGGGCCATCTCCCGGACGAAGAATGGGTGACCGCCGGTCCGGCGATGGATGTCCGCCGCCCAGCGCTCGGAATGCTCCTCTCCGGAGACGCCCGCAATGAGTGCCATCACCTCCGGTTCGTCCAGGCCCTCGAGGTGGAGGTGCTCGGTTCGGGACGCAAGGCCCGCTACCACGTCCCGGGTCGCAGGCTCGAGCTCCTCGTGGCGGTAGGCGCCGATGATCAGGAGGGGGGCCTCCAGCCGTGCGCGGGCGAGGAAGTCCAGCAGCGCCAGCGACGACTGGTCCGCCCAATGGAGATCATCGAGCACCACGACGGCAGGGCGTCGGCGCGCGGCCGAGGCGATCCAGCGAGCCGTGGCGTCGAACAACAGGAACGTCCTCTGGTCACCGAGGTCGGTCGCCGGGCCGAGAGCGGGGACGATGGTCGCCAGCAGATCCCTGTCCTCGCCGGCCAGCTGGGCGGCGAGGTCGCGGCCCACAGCGGCGGCGAGCGCGTCGAGCGCCTGTGTCCATGGCCAGTATCCGGGCACGCCAGCGCCCTGCCAGCACGTGCCCCAGCACACCGCCGCGCGGTCCGAGGCGTCGCCGGCGACGGCCGCCAGGAGGGCTGTCTTGCCGATGCCGGCCTCCCCGCTCACCATCGCCAGCCGCATCCGTCCCGCGAGCGCATCGCCCAGGACGGTGAGCAGCCGCCGCCGCGGCCGCTCGCGGCCGACGAAGAGCTCCCCCCGCTGGTCCTTGGAAGACATCGCACCATTGTGCAGCTCAGGATCTGGCGATGTGCCAGACATCGATCTGGCGGACGGCTCCAGATTCTGGCGCCTCCAGGTTGGACGACGGCCCCTGCGACACCTGGAGGTCTCGATGACCGTCTTCGATCCGAAGCAGTACAAGATCACCACCCGGCAGCAGTGGGAGGACGCGGCCGGCGCATGGCACCGCTGGGGGCCGACCCTGGAGGCATGGCTCGGCGAGGCCACCGAGCGGATGCTGGACGCCGCCAGGGTCGGCCCGGGCAGCCGCGTGCTCGACGTCGCCGCCGGCGCCGGCGGGCAGACGATCCTCGCCGCCCGACGGGTCGGGCCCGGCGGCCGGGTTCTCGCCACTGACATCTCCCCGACGATCCTCACCTACGCGGCGAAGGCCGCCGCCGAGGCGGGCCTCGGCAACGTCGAGACGCTCGAGGCCGACGGCGAGACGCTGGACGTCCTCGATCCTGGCTCGTTCGACGCCGTCGTCTCCCGGGTGGGCCTGATCTACTTTCCCGACCAGCAGCGGGCGCTCGCCGGGATGCGCCGGACGCTGCGGCCCGGCGGCCGCATCGCGGCCATCGTGTACTCCACGGCCGAGCGCAACGAGTTCTTCTCGATCCCGGTGTCGATCATCCGCCGCCGCGCCAACCTGCCCCCACCACTCCCCGGCCAGCCCGGACCGTTCAGCCTCGGCCGCCCCGGCGTGCTCGAGCAGGCCCTCACCGCCGCCGGGTTCGACGACGTCTCGGTCGAGGCCGTGAACGCACCGCTGCGGCTGCCCTCGGCCGCTGAATGCGTCCGCTTCGAGCGAGACTCCTTCGGCGCCCTGCACCAGATGCTCGTCGGCGTGCCGGCGGCCGAGCGCGAGAGCGTCTGGGACGAGATCGGGGACGCGCTCGCCCCCTTCGAGGACGACGGCGGCTTCGTCGGCCCATGCGAGCTGCTCGTCGCGTCCGGAGCGGCGTAACGG
>JASLIH010000250.1 GCA_030152105.1 Actinomycetes bacterium | reverse complement strand
GAGGGCTTCGGTCCGGTGGTCGAGGGCTTCGACCAGGTGGCGTTCGGCGACCTGGAAGCGACCAAGCGCGCCATCGGGCCCGAAACCGCCGCCATCCTGATCGAGCCGATCATGGGCGAAGGCGGGGTGCGGGTGGTGCCGCCCGAATTCCTGCGCGCGCTGCGGCGGCTGTGCGACGAGCGCGGCCTGCTCCTGGTGTTCGACGAGGTGCAGACCGGAGTCGGGCGCACCGGGCAGTTGTTCGCCTACCAGCAGTCGGGGGTGAGCCCCGACATCATGGCGCTCGCCAAGGCATTGGGCGGCGGCTTTCCGCTCGGCGCCTGCCTCGCCACCGCCGAAGCCGCCAAGGGCATGGTCGCCGGCACCCATGGCTCGACCTTCGGCGGCAACCCGCTGGCGATGGCGGCGGCCGGCGCGCTGCTCGACGTGGTGCTGGCCGACGGCTTCCTCGCGCGCGTGCGTCACACCTCCCTGATCCTCAAGCAGAAGCTCGCGGAGATCAGGGACCGCTATCCCGCGGTGATCGCCGAGGTGCGCGGGGAGGGGCTTCTGGTCGGCCTGCGCGCGGTGGTGCCCAGCGCCCAGCTGGTCGACGAGTTGCGGGCGGAAAAGCTGATCACGGTGGCGGCCGGGGACAACGTGGTCCGGCTGCTGCCGCCGCTGATCGTGAGCGAGGAGGAGGTGGCCGAGGCGGTGCGGCGCATCGAGCGCGCCTGCGCCCGCATCGCGCAAGCGCAGACGGGACCGCAACGGCAGGGAGCGGCCGGATGAGCACCAACGGCACCCGCCATTTTCTCGACCTGATCGATATCCCCGCGCAGGAGCTGCGCTCGATGATCGACGCCAGCCGGGCCATGAAGGAGCGGCGCAACAGCCGCCGCGGCGCGCCCGAGGGCAAGCCGCTCGAGGGCAAGACCCTCGCCATGATCTTCGACAAGCCCTCGACCCGCACGCGGGTCTCGTTCGACGTCGCCATGCGCCAGCTCGGCGGCGAAGCCATCGTGCTGACCGGCCAGGAAATGCAGCTCGGGCGGGGCGAGACCATCGCCGACACGGCGCGGGTGCTCTCGCGCTATGTCGACATCATCATGATCCGCACGCTCGATCACGACACGCTGACCGAACTCGCGCGCTACGCCACGGTGCCGGTCATCAACGGGCTCACCCGGCGCTCGCATCCCTGCCAGGTGCTGGCCGACGTCCTGACCTTCGAGGAGCACCGCGGGCCGATCCGCGGCAAGACCGTCGCCTGGACCGGCGATGCCAACAACGTGTTGGCCTCCTGGATGCACGCGGCCGAGCGTTTCGAGTTCCGGCTGAAAGTGGCGACGCCGCCGGAGCTCGCTCCCAAGAAGTGGCTGCTCGACTGGATCAAGAGCTCGGGCGCCCCGATCCATGTCGGCACCGACCCCGACGAGGCGGTGGCCGGCTCCGATTGCGTTGTAACGGACACGTGGGTCTCAATGGGTGACAAGGACGGCCAGCGCCGCCACAACCTGCTCACGCGCTATCAGGTCAATGCCGCCCTGATGGCGCGGGCGAAGCCCGACGCCCTGTTCATGCATTGCCTTCCGGCCCACCGCGGGGACGAGGTAACCGACGCCGTGATCGACGGCCCGCAATCGGTAGTGTTCGACGAAGCCGAGAACCGCCTGCACGCCCAAAAGGGCATTTTGGCCTGGTGCCTGAACGCGCATTGACGACGAGCCGCTCGCCCGCACGCGGCTCCTCCTCCACCGGGAAAACGAGGCGACGGAGGGGTCAATTTTTCGGGCAGCGCCCTTATATCTAGCCGGTCATGTCCGATCCCCAGCTCGAAATTCCGACCCGCGCGCCGGCGGCCACGTCCGCGGACGACACGATCCTGCCGTTCCAGGTCGAGGCCCTCGACCTGCGCGGCCGCGTCGTGCGCTTCGGCCCCGCCATCGACACCATCCTGTCGCGGCACAATTACCCCGTTCCCGTGGCTAAGCTGCTGGGCGAGGCCATCGTGCTGACCGTGCTGCTGGGGTCGACGCTGAAATTCGAAGGCCGCTTCATCCTGCAGACCCAGAGCGACGGGCCGGTGCGGATGCTGGTCATCGATTACACCACCCCGGGCAAGGTGCGCGCCTGCGCCCGCTTCGACGCCGCCCGCGTCGCCGCCGCGATTGCATCGGGCGCGGCCGATCCGGGCGCGCTGCTCGGCCGCGGCCATCTCGCCATGACCATCGATCAGGGACCGGATACGGCGCGCTACCAGGGCATTGTCGCGCTCGAGGGCAAGGACCTTGAGCACGCCGCGCACGAGTATTTCTTGCGCTCGGAACAGATCCCGACCCGCGTGCGCCTGGCGGTGGCCGAGGAACTGCGGGCGGAGACGGACGGCGCCCGTCACCGCTGGCGCGCCGGCGGCCTGCTGCTGCAGTTCCTGCCGCAGTCACCGGAACGCGCGCGTCAGCCCGATCTCGATCCGGGCGACGTGCCGGAGGGGATGGAGTTCCACGCCCAGCCCGAGGACGACGCCTGGGTCGAAGGCCGCTCGCTGGTGGCTACGGTGGAGGACCTGGAACTGCTCGACCCCGATGTGTCGGCCGA
>JASLIH010000606.1 GCA_030152105.1 Actinomycetes bacterium | reverse complement strand
AGGCCAGGGCCGAGGAGCGCGACACCCGCGGGTTCATCTCGATCACGACCCGGCGGCCGGTCCGGGGGTCGACGGCGAACTGGACGTTGGCCCCGCCGGTCTCGACCCCGACGGCCCGCAGCACGGTGAGGGCGTCGTCGCGCATCTCCTGGTACTCGCGGTCGGACAGGGTCATCTGGGGGGCGACGGTGACCGAGTCGCCGGTGTGGACGCCCATCGGGTCGACGTTCTCGATCGAGCACACGACCACGGCGTTGTCGGCCCGGTCGCGCATCACCTCGAGCTCGAACTCCTTCCAGCCGAGCACCGACTCCTCGATCAGCACCCGGCCGACCGGGCTGGCGGTCAGGCCCTCGCCCAGCAGCCGCCCCAGCTCCCCGTTGGTCCGGGCGATGCCGCCACCCCAGCCGCCGAGGGTGAAGGAGGGCCGGAGCACCACCGGCAGCCCGAGGTCGCCGGCGACGGCCAGGCCCTGATCGACCGAGCTGACCTCGACCCCACGGGGCAGGTCGAGCCCGGCCGCCCGGCAGGTCTCGGCGAACTCGACCCGCGACTCGGCCCGGCGCACGGCGTCGACGGTGGCCCCGATGAGCTCGACCCCGAGCCGCTCCAGGGTGCCGTTCTCGTGCAGGGCCACGGCCAGGTTGAGGGCGGTCTGCCCGCCAAGGGTGGGCAGCAGGGCGTCGGGCCGCTCGGCCTCGAGCACGGCCGCCACCGGGCCGGGGGTGAGCGGCTCCAGGTAGGTGGCGTCGGCCACCTCGGGGTCGGTCATGATCGTGGCCGGGTTGGAGTTGACCAGCACGACCCGCAGCCCCAGCCCCCGCAGGGCCCGGCAGGCCTGGGTGCCCGAGTAGTCGAACTCGGCCGCCTGCCCGATGACGATCGGCCCCGACCCCACGACCAGGATCGTGCGCAGGTCCTCCCGCAGCGGCACTAGGCCTCACCCCGCCGGACCTCGGGCGGGGCGCCGCTGGCCGGGGGCGGCGCCCCCGGCTCGGCGGCGGCGCCCGACTGGTCGTAGGCGCTCTGGCCGGCGTCCCAGCCGTCGTAGAGGCCCCTGTCCATGGCCTCGGCCCACAGCGCTCTGACCTGCCCCGGGCTGAGCAGGCGGAGGCGGATGGCGAACCGGCTGGCCCCCTCGACGCTGGCCACCAGGGTGCGGAGCTTGGCCTCGTCCTGGGCGGTGGTGCGCCGGCCGGTGGGCGAGACGCCGGCCTCGGCCTCGCCACGAAGGCTCGACTTGAGGGTGAAGACCCGCTCGAACTCGGCCCGCAGGGCGTCGGCGACCTCCCCCGCCGGGGGCAGGGCGCCCTGGTCGACCCCGCCCAGGGCCCGGAACGTCCGCTGCTCACCCATGTCTGGCTCCTTCCATCAGGCCGGCGAACCGCTCGAACAGGTGGTGGGCGTCGTGGGGGCCGGGGGCGGCCTCGGGGTGGTACTGGACCGAGAAGGCGGGCACGTCCATGCACTCCAGGCCCTCGACGACGCCGTCGTTGGCGTTGGTGTGGGTGACCCGCACGCCTCCGGGCAGGCTGTCGCCGTCGACCGCGAAGCCGTGGTTGTGGCTGGTGACCGCGACCCGGCCGGTGGCCAGCTCGACCACCGGCTGGTTGACGCCCCGGTGGCCGAACTTGAGCCGGACGGTGCGGCCACCGACGGCCTGGCCGAGGAGCTGGTGGCCGAGGCAGATGCCGAACACCGGCACCCGGCCGAGCAGGTCGCGGGTCGCCAGGACGCCGTGGCCGACGGTGGCCGGGTCGCCGGGGCCGTTGGACAGCATCACCCCGTCGGGGCCCCAGGCCAGCGCCTCGGCGGCCGGGGTGGCGGCCGGCACGACCCGCACCCTGGCCCCGAGCCGACGCAGCCGCCGGGCGATGTTGGCCTTGGCCCCGAAGTCGTAGAGCACCACCCGCAGGTGCTCGTCCCCGTCAGCGGGCAGCTCGACCGGCGCGGCCCTGGTCATCTGGTCGACCAAGGCCAGGCCGTTGGGGTCGGGGGCGGCCAGGGCGAGCTCGCGCAGCCGCCCGGGGTCGGCGACCTCGGTCGAGAGGGCGCCCCGCATGGCCCCACGCTGGCGCAGGTGCCGGACCAGCCGGCGGGTGTCGAGGCCCTCGACCCCGGGCACACCGGCCGCCTCCAGCTCCTCGGCCAGGCTGCGCTCGGCCCGCCAGCTCGAGGGCCGCCGGGCCGCCTGCCGGACCAGGAAGGCGGCCACCTGGACCCTGTCGGACTCGGCGTCGGCCGCGACGGTGCCGTAGTTGCCGACCTCGGGGGCGGCCATGGCCACGAGCTGGCCGGCGTACGACGGGTCGGTCAGGACCTCCTGGTAGCCGCCCATGGCGGTGTTGAACACCACCTCTCCGGCGACGGTGGCCGGCGCGACGGTGAACGCCTCGCCCCGAAAGGCGGTGCCGTCCTCCAGCACCAGCAGCGCCTCCTGCCGGCCGGTCACCGCGGCACCAGCGGCCGGAGCCGGTCCGCCCAGCGGGGGGCGGTGCCCTCGTCGAGGACGAACCCGGAGCGCAGGGTGGCCGGGCCGAGCCGCCAGTCGACGACCAGCACCTTGTCGGCGTAGACCTCCTTGCCGGCGTGGTGG
>JASLIH010000582.1 GCA_030152105.1 Actinomycetes bacterium | reverse complement strand
TCGACCACGTGATCAACGGGACGGGCGGGTCGTCGACCATCGCCAATCCCGATGTCGTGGTTCCCGTCCTGAGCTACCCGTAACGAGCAACCTCCTACCGCCGAGCAGGCCATCCCACACTGAGGGGTCCCGCAGGCCCCCCTCGTCGCGTTCGGCATAGCCCCCGGGCTGCGGGAACGCGCAGCTATGTGGCGAGTTGGCCGGTGGCCGGGTCGAGGAACAGCGGCCGGACTCAGACGGGCAGCAGGGCCGCCGCCGCCGCTGAGGCCGGAGGGCCGGGGCAGCAACAGCGGCTGTCCGTCTCACATTTAATTGGGCGAGGTGGCAGCGAATGCGTTGGCTTCGCAGGCTGGCGTGCCGACTGGCCACAGGTCACGGCCAATGGCTGCCTATGGTTCTGGCAGGGAATGGGCCGTTCCCTGATCCGCCTCACCGCCCTCGCGCCTCAGCGGTTGGCGGCGTCCAGTCGCACTAGTCATACAACTGGATGCAGCGAGACCGTCTTTGGGTCATTCCGCGGTTGCCCGTAGAGGCTCTAAGATCGGGCACGGTGTGCTGGCCGCGGCGAACGCCCAAACGTCGAGGGGCGGCATAGCGGAGTTAGTGGACTTCGAGTTACTTGAGTGATGACGCCAGAGGAGATCCTCGACGCCTGCCGGACACACGCCGTCCGCCTGGTCCGGTTCCTGTATTGCGATAACGGCGGTGTGGTCCGCGGTAAGGCTACCCACGTGGAGCGGCTAGGTGATCGGCTCCGCACTGGGATCGGCCTCACGGTGGCCATGCAGGCCATGAACTCGCTGGACCAGCTGCAGCCGGTGGAGGGGATGGGCCCGGTGGGGGAGATCCGCCTTGTGCCCGACCCCGAGACCTTCACGGTGCTGCCGTATGCGCCGCACAGCGCGGTGATGCTCGTCGACCACCTGCGGCTGGACGGGCAGCCGTATGAGGCCGGGCCGCGGAACTTCCTCAAGCGGATGGCGGCCCGCCTGGCCGAGCGGGGGATGGTCCTGTCGTGTGCCGTGGAGAACGAGTGGAGCCTGGCCACCCAGCGGGACGGCCGCTATGTCCCGGTCGATGAGAGCCTGTGCTTTTCCACCGTCGGGATGGCCGCCTCGGCCGAGGTGACCGACGCCACCGTGGCCGCCCTCGGCGAGCAGGGCATCCAGGTGGAGCAGTACTACGCCGAGCTGGGGCACGGGCAGCAGGAGCTGTCGGTTGCGCCCCGACCGGCAGTCCAGGCCGCCGACACCCAGATCCTGGTGCGTGAGACGCTCCGGGGCGTGGCGGCCCGGTCTGGGCTAGTGGCGTCCCTTGCCCCCAAGCCATGGCCGGACCAGGCCGGTAACGGGGCGCACATCCACTTCAGCCTGTGGGACGGCGACGGCCAGCGGAACCTGTTCCATGACCCCGCGGGCAGGTTCGGACTGTCGAGGACAGCAGAGCAGTTCCTCGCTGGCGTGCTAACCCATGTTCCCGGGCTACTGGCGCTCACCGCCCCTTCGGTTAACTCCTATCAGCGGCTGCTGCCTCAGCATTGGAGCTCGGCGTTCGTGTGCTGGGGTCCGGACAACCGGGAGGCCACCGTGCGGGTGCCGTCGACGTTCTGGGGGATGGAGCAGGCCTCCACCAACCTGGAGTTCAAGCCGACCGATGCCTCCTGCAATCCCTACCTGGCCTTCGGCGGCCTGATCGCCGCGGGCCTCGACGGAATGGAGCGGGAGCTGGAAGCCCCCGAGCCCCTGTCGGTGGATCCCGCCACGCTCTCGGACCGGGAGCGGGAAGCGGCTGGGGCGCATCGGTATCCGACCACGCTCCAGGACTCCATCGAGGCTCTCGAGCGCGACCAGGTCCTCGTGGAGGCGCTGGGTGACCTGCTGGCCCGCTCCTATCTGGCCGTTCGGCGGTCCGAGTGGGAAGCCTACGCGGCGATGACGGAAGAGGAGCGGTTCGGCGCCCACTTCCTGAAGTACTAGGCCGATGTCAGACCTTGACCCCCACAGACCCGCTCGAGGTATCGCCGCGTCTATCAGCGGGATGGGGCTGGTCGACCATCACTGCCATGGGGTGGTTCCCGGTGACCTCGACCGTCGGTCCTTCGAGGGGTTGATCACCGAGGGGTTCGACCCTGCCCCGGAGGGGACGAGCCACTTCGACTCCCCGGTGGGCTTGGCCATCCGGCGCTGGTGCGCCCCGGTGCTGGAGCTGTCGCCGCTGCCGTCTCCCGAGGAGTATCTGACCCGGCGGGCGGAGCTGGGCGCCGAGGAGGTCCACCGACGGTTCCTGCAATCGGCCGGGTTAGAAGCGCTGCTGGTGGAGACCGGCCACATCATGGGGACCGACCTCCTGGGGCCGGCGGCTATGGAGCTGCTGGCGGCCGCGCCGGCCCACCAGGTGGTGCGGCTGGAGACCGTGGCCGAGGCGGTGGGCCGCGAGGGCGTGGACGCCGCCGCCTACCCCGACGCCTTCGCCCGCGCCTTGGAGGAGGTGGCGGCGGGCGCGGTCGGGCTGAAGACCGTGGTCGCCTACCGCGGCGGGTTCAAGCTGGACCCCAGGCGGCCCTCGACCAGCGAGGTTGTGGATGCCGCAGGCCGCTGGCTGTCGAAGCACGGGGCGCCCCGCCTCGACGACCCGGTTCTCCTCCGCCATGGCATCTGGACGGGGGCCGAGCTGGCGAGGGACCGGGGTCTACCTCTGCAGATCCACGCCGGGTACGGCGACCCCGACCTTACCCTGCACCTGGTCAACCCCTCGCTGCTCACCGACTTCGTCCGGACCCTCGGGCAGCTGCGGGTCGATGTGGTCTTCCTCCACTGCTACCCCTACCTCCGCGAGGCCGCCTATCTTGCGGCGGTCTTTCCCCATGTGTACTTCGATGTGGGGCTGGCCCTTCACTACACGGGGCCAGGCGCCGTCCGGGTCCTGGCGGAGGCCTTGGAGCTGGCGCCATTCACCAAACAGCTCTACTCCTCCGATGGCTTCGCGCTGGCCGAGTTCCACTACCTTGGTGCGCTGCTGTTCCGCCGCAGCCTGGCAGCGATCCTCGAGGACTGGGTGCGCCGCGAGGAGTGCTCGGCGGCCGACGCGGACCGCATCGCCGGACTCCTCGGCCACGCCAACGCCCACCGGATCTACCTTCTAGGCGATGGCTGACATGGCTGACCAGACCGCACCCTTTCAACAGCTCGACTTCCTGTACACACCAGCCGCGACGTGGCCACAGATCTTGTGTACTTCACCGATGTGCTGGGCGGGCGCGTGGTCTTCGCCATCGAGGCGATGGGCACCAGGGTCGCGGCCGTCCAGGTCACCACGGGTCGCCCGCTGGTGCTCCTAGCCGATCACGTCGAGGGTGAACGCCCGATTCTGGTGTACCGGGTGGACGACCTGGGTGCCGCCCTGGCCGGGCTTGAGGCCCGGGGCTGGCAGCGGCAGCGCACCTTGGAGATCCCTCACGGGCCGTGCTGCTCGTTTCGAACACCGGGCGGCCACCGGATCGCCTTGTACCAGCTGACTCGGCCCGAGGTAGCTGCCCACTTCAATGGGCGGAGGGATTTCTGAGCGCTCCCAACTGTCTCGACTTCGCACTTACCCGTGATGGCTTCCTGCCAGTGCTCCGGCGGACCGGCAAGCCTGTGGAAGTCGGTCAGCCTGCGGATCCGCGTTGCGCGATCTACTCGGGGATGGAGGCGAGCGCCAGGGCCGGCAGCGCCACCAAGGGGAGTCCAAAGGTGAGCGTGCGGTGAGGTCGCTGGGCAACCCGATGTCGCAGGAAGGGGAGATGTGACCGGACCTGACGCCGTCCTTTCGTCGTCGCAGCAAACGCGGCGGAGCTGGAGCACGCAGTTGGCATCGCCAGTCCCAGCTCTGAGGCCGCCGGTGCGGGGTTACCGCAGCGAATCGGCTGTTTGCTGCGACAACACCGAGGTCGGTGGAGCGCACAGGAGCACAGGGGCTTAGTGCTCCAGCCGCACTTGCGTTGCGGGGGGTCGGTTTCTGCCTGCCAGCAGGGGATGGCGCCGAAGCACCTGCCGTGCGCCAGCCCCTTGGAGCTCCAGGGGGCTCCTCCTGAGCCGCGTCCGTTGAACTCAGCGAAGGCCGCGGAAGAAGCTGCGCACGTCGCCGACCAGCAGGTCGGGGGCTTCCATGGCGGCGAAGTGGCCGCCGGTGTCGAACTCGGTCCAGTGGACGATGTTGTTGCCGCGCTCGGCGTAGCGGCGGATGGCGTAGTCCTCGGCGAACACCGCCACCCCGGTCGGGGTCGTGCCTGGCTGCTGCGGGGAGAAGCCGGCATGCAGGTTCTCGTAGTACAGGCGGGCCGAGGACCCGGCTGTCCCGGTCAGCCAGTACAGCATCACGTTGGTGAGCAGCTGGTCGCGGTCGACGGCGTCCTCGGGGACGTCGGCGGCGTGGGTCCACTCCTTGAATCGCTCCACGATCCAGGCCAGCTGCCCGACCGGGGAGTCGGTGAGGGCGTAGGCCAGCGTCTGGGGCCGGGTGGCCTGGACCTCGAAGTAGCCGTTCCCGGGCCCTGCGGTGCTCGTGCCCAGGCGTTCCAGGCGTGCCTTCTCGGCGTCGGTGAAGCTGGCCAGCTCCTGGGGGTCCACCGGTCCGAAGGGGATGAACCCGAAGGTGGCCGCGTTCAGGTGCACCCCGACGATGTGGTCGGGATCGATCCGGCCCAGCTCCGGGGAGACGAACGCGCCCCAGTCGCCGCCCTGGGCGCCATACCGCTGGTAGCCGAGGCGGGCCATCAGCTGTGCCCAGACGCGGGCGACGCGGCTGGTGGTCCAGCCGACCTCGCGGGTCGGCCCTGACAGGCCGTAGCCGGGGAGGGAAGGGATGACTAGGTGGAAGGCGTCGGCCGGGTCGCCGCCGTGGGCGCGCGGGTCGGTGAGCGGGCCGATGATGTTCAGGAACTCCACGATCGAGCCGGGCCAACCGTGGGTCAGGATCAGGGGCAGCGCGTCGGGTTCAGGGGAGCGGACGTGCGGGAAGTGGATGTTGGCCCCGTCGATGGTGGTGGTGAACTGCGGGAGCTCGTTGAGCCTGGCCTCCTGCTTGCGCCAGTCGTAGCCGTCGGCCCAGTAGGCGGCCAGCTCCTTGAGGTAACCGAGCGGCACGCCGCGGGTCCAGCCGACGCCGGGCAGCTCGTCGGGCCAGCGGGTGCGGTGCAGCCGGTCGCGCAGGTCGTCCAGGTCGGCCTGGGGGACCTCGATGCGGAACGGCCGGATCGTGGTGTCAGAGGGGTGGGTGGCGGTCATCGCTCGGCTCCTTTGCTGGTGTCCTGGTGCGGGGTGGCGGACCCTGGAGTCGTATGACAATATGTTGTCATGAAACCCACCGTAGCGGTACGACAGCATGTTGTCAATGGCGATGACCAGCCCCCGTCGCGCACGCCCGCCGGGGACGCCTTCACCACCCTCCTCGGCCAGGTCATCGGGCTCACCCGGCGCTTCACCACCGCCGGGGAGGCACTGGCCAAACCCGCTGGCCAGACCCTGGCACGCTGGCTGGTCCTCGAGACCATCCAGGACAGGCCCGCGACGGTCGCCCAGATCGGCCGCAGCCTGCACCTGGCCCGACAGGGCGTGCAACGCCTAGCCGACCTCCTGGTCCGCGACAGCTTGGCGGCCTACGAGGACAACCCCACCCACCGCCGGGCCAAACTCCTACGGATCACGCCAGCGGGCCGCACTGCCCTCCGCACCATCCAAACAGCCCAGGCAGCGTGGGCCGATGCGCTGGGGGCCAAGATCGGGGAGGAAGAGCTCCGGCAGACCAGCATCCTGCTGGACCGGGTGCTGCAAGCGGCCAGCGGCCACGCCCCCGATGCGCCGCCTACGACCAGCGCCTGACGCCCAGCCCCACTTGCTTTCGCGGCGCTGGTAGTGGCCCGTCGAGCTCGGGCCTGATGGCGACGGCGCCATCGTGACCAGGCCAGCACCAAGCCAGGCTCCACCGGTCTTGTCCAGACCAGCGCGACCAGGAGCCGGCGGACCTCGGGAACCGTCAACGGGAGCAGACCGAGCCCGCCGTATCCCCCTCTTGTGGTCTTGGACCGCCTCGGCGAGCAGGGCCGGCTGGAGTGGGAACGGGCGGCGGTGGACACCATGAGCGTGCGGGCCAAGCGCGGGGGACCACGTGGGCGCAAATCCAGTCGATCGTGGCAAGCCTGGAAGCAAACTGCATCTGGTCTGCGACGGTGGCGGGCGGCCGCTGACCGCGGTGGTGACCGCGGCCAACGTCAACGACACCACCATGTTCCAAGCCGTCGTGGCCGACATCCCGCCGGTCCGCACACCGGCTGGGCGTCG
>JASLIH010000552.1 GCA_030152105.1 Actinomycetes bacterium | reverse complement strand
CGAGGTCGTCAAGGACATCGTCGACCTGATCCGCCCTCTGGCCGCCGAGCGCCAGCTCACCATCCAGGTCCTGGCCCCGCCCGACCCCGACCTGACGGTCCAGGCCGACCGCCAGCGGCTCAAGCAGGTGCTGCTCAACCTGGCCTCCAACGCGGTCAAGTACAACCGCCACGCCGGCACCATCCGGGTCGCCTGCCAGGCCACGCCCGACGGGCGGGTGGTGGTCGCCGTCCAGGACACCGGGCCCGGGCTGTCGGCCGACAAGATGGCCCGGCTGTTCAACCCCTTCGACCGCCTGGGGGCCGAGGAGACCCAGGTCCAGGGCACCGGCATGGGCCTGGCCCTGTCCAAGGGGCTGATGGAGGCCATGGGCGGCGACCTGACCGCCGAGAGCGTCGAGGGCAAGGGGACCACCTTCACCGTCGAGCTGGCCGAGCTGGCCGGCCAGCCTGGGTCGCGTTCAGGGGTGCCGAGCCGCTCCTGAGACTGTCAGGCCGAGCGCTCGCGGGTCTGGGACCGCTGGGTCCGCTCCGGGACCCGGGCCACGCAGAGGATGGACTGGCCGAAGGGGGGCTGGACGCGGCGCTCCAGGGCCCGCTCGGCCGGGACGACCACGCGGTCGTACAAGTTGACCAGGGCCGGGGTGGGGCGGGCCTGGCGGCCGACCCGGACCGCGGCCCACCAGGCCAGGCCGCCGAGCAGGTTCACCGGGCGGATGACCTCAGGGACCAGGCCGGCGGCCTCGACGGCGGCGCGGAGGCTGTCTGGGGTGTAGCGGCGCAGGTGGCCCAGGGCGTCGTCGAACGCGCCGGCCAGCGACGGGAAGGCGGGCACGACCAGCAGGACCCGGCCCCCGGGGATGGCCGCCCGGCCCATCGACCGGAGGGCGGCCACGTCGTCGTCCATCCGCTCCAGGACATTCAGGGCCACCACCGAGTCGACCGGCGGCTCGACCTTCAGCTTGAGCACGTCGGCGGCCACGACCTCGATGCCAGGACGCTCGCCAAACCGTTCGTCCAGGGCTCGGACACAGATCGGGTCGTTGTCGTTGACCACCAGGCGGTCGCGGTCCAGCAGCTGGGCCGAGAAGTCGCCCAGCCCGGCCCCGACCTCGAGCACCGACGGGCCCAGGTAGGGGGCGAGCAGGCCGTGCAGGTAGCGGCGGTAGCGGTGGGCGGTGGCCAGGTCCTCGAGGCCAAGGGCGTGGATGGTCGCCCCGCCCTCGACGGCCCGCATCACCCCGGGCTCGTCGGGGGCGCCGTGGGCGGCCGGGCCGGTCCGCTCGGGCGGGCGGCGCAGCCGGTAGCGGGCCACCGCCCCGGCGGCCAGGAACCCGTCCTTGAAGTGGATCTTCTTGCCCTCGGCGTAGGTGCGGGCCCGATAGCTGATCGGCACCTCGAAGATGACCAGGCCCTTGCGCAGGAAGTGGGCGGTCAGCTCCATCTCCACGGTGAAGGTCTTGGCGGTCAGCTTCAGGCCCCGGAACGCCTGGCGGGTGAACACCTTGTAGCCGGTGTAGACGTCCGACAGGTAGCGGTTGAAGGCCACGTTGACCATCAGGTTGAGCAGCCGGTTGGCGACCCGGTGGGTGTAGTAGAGCCCGGCCGCGCTGCCCCGGAAGCGGCTGCCGTAGACGACCTCGTAGTCGCCGTCCAGGATCGGCTCGATCAGCGCCGGCAGGTCGCGCGGGTCGTACTCGAGGTCGGCGTCCTGGATGCAGAGGATGTCGCCGGTGGCCGCCTCAAGGCCCGTCTTGACGGCCGCGCCCTTGCCCCGGTTGGTGGGGTGCACGATCACCCGGACGTCGTCGCGGGGGAGCGGGTCGAGCAGGCTGCGGCCGGCGTCGGTCGAGCCGTCGTCGACGAAGATCAGCTCCGTCTCCAGGCCAAGGGCGTTGAAATCGACCTTGAGGAGGCGGTCGATCACCGTCGGGAGCGTCCGCAGTTCGTTGTAGAACGGGACGACCACCGACAGCTTCATGGACATCTCCTCCCCATTCGGCAGCAGCCGGCAAAGTACCACGTCGCGGCAGCCTTCTGGAGAGAGGGTCGTCGTCCACGAGGGGTCGCTTGAGCGTTCAGTCATCGAGCAGTATCCGCAGCCGGGAACGGTCGAGGCCGGGCGGTGGCGGCCCGGCGTCGCGGACGGCGGCGGCCTGGCCGGGCTCGAGCACGGCCACCGTGACCCGCTCGTCGGCCACCCGCTTCCAGAACCGGGCCGGGTCGAGCCCGGCCACCAGGACCACCCCGGCGCCGTGGGTGAAGGGGGCCAGCAGCCCGGCCACGGCCCCGTCGACGGTCAGCAGCGGCCGCCCGGACAGCAGCCGGTCGGTGTCGGTCAGGCCGGCCCGCCCGGCCAGGGCCGCGGCCCGTTCCTGCAGGCCGCCCATGGTCGCGGCCTCGCCGCCGGCGCTGAGGGCGTCGCCGGCCGGGTCGGGCCCGCCGTCGAACTCGTCCCCCATGCTGGGGACCAGCCGGGAGAAGCTGAGCGCCTTGCCGAGGTCGCGTTCGCCGCGGCCGAGCAGGTCGGCGGTCAGGGCCACCACCACCGTCCCGCCCAGGGCGGCCCCGGCCCCCTCGAGATCCTCCTCGCGCACGAACGCGGCCACCAGATCGTCGGGCGGCGGGTCGGGGGCGGCCGGGTCGAGCACCACCACCGAGGTCCCGGCACGCCAGCAACCCGCCAGCACGACCGGGGTCTGCCAATGGTCGGCCAGGATCGCCCCGACCCGGGCCCCGGGCCCGGCGCCGAGCTCGTCGACCAGGAGGTTGGCCGTCTTGGCGACCCAGTTGCCGAAGGTCCGGTACGACAACTCGACCCGCAGATCCCGGTTGTCGTCGTACCATGTGACAAAGGGCTTGTCGCCGTAGCGCCCGGTCAGGCGCTCGGCGGCGACGTTGAAGCTGTCGAACGCGGCGCCCGAGGTGTTCACGGACGCGCATGCTAGGCTCTTCAAATCCCTAGGCCAAATTGCCCGCCTCCAGCAGGAGCTTGCTCGAACCGTGACCGACCGCAGGGCGACGACGTTCCAGGGATCGAGTGACCGGTGGGCCAACCTCGAGGCGCTCGGCGCCGCCGGCCGGCGGCCCCCAAGATGAGCTCGCGGCGTCGCCGCAACCTGCTGCGGACGCTGGCCATCGTGCTGGCGCTGGTGGTGGTGCTGGCCGGGGCCGGGGCCCTGTACGGCTACCACTACGCCGACCGGCTAGTCAGCAAGGGCCAGCGGCCGGTGGCCGGCCTGACCCCGGCCGCCGCCGGCAAGCCGATGAACATCCTGCTGGTCGGCTCCGACTCCCGCGACGGCCTCAGCCGCCGCCAGCTCGGCCGGATCCAGACCGCCGAGGTGGCCGGCCAGCGCACCGACACCATCATCGTCCTGCACATCAGCCCGGCGCGGGACAAGGCGGTCATGGTCTCGCTCCCGCGGGACCTGCGGACCAGCGTCGACGGCAGGACCGACAAGATCAACGCCGCCTTCGCCTTCGGCGGCCCCGACCTGCTCGTCAAGACGGTCGAGCAGACCACCGGGCTGACCATCAACCACTACGTCGAGATCGACTTCGCCGGGTTCCTCAATGTGGTCGACGCCCTCGGCGGGGTCACCCTCTGCAACCGCAGCGGCCACCGGCTGGACGACAGCTACGCCAACCTGCACATGGACCCCGGCTGCCAGAGGATGAACGGCGTCAAGGCCCTGGCCTTCGTCCGCGCCCGCCACATCGACTCCGACTTCGGCCGCATCGGCCGCCAGCAGGAGTTCCTGCGGGCGGTCATGGCCGAGGTGGCCCGCCGAGGGAACCTGGCCGGCCTGCCCAAGCTGCTGGACGTGGCCAACATCGCCACCGACCACATCAAGACCGACGACCATCTGAGCACGAGCACGGCCATCAGCCTGGCCAGGCGGCTGCGCAAGCTCGACCCGGGCTCGATCGACATGCGGGTCTACCCGAGCGTGGCCACGCCGCCGCGCTGCGCCGGCTGCGCCGCCTTCGTCGACCCGCTGCCCGAGGCCGGCATCCTGATGCGGGCCCTGGCCCGCGACGCCGCCACCCTTCCCCCGGTCGGCCTGCCCGGCGGCAAGGGGATCTCGCTGGCCACCACGCCGGTCACGGTCCTCAACGGCAGCGGCGCCGCCGGGGCGGCGGCCAGGGCGGCCACCGACCTGCGCCACCTCGGCGTCCGGGTCGTCGGCACCGGCAACGCGGCCACCCCCACCGGGCAGGCCTCGACCCTGGCCTACCCGCCGGCCCTGGCCCCCCAGGCCCGGCTGCTGGCCTCGGTCCTGGACGGCAAGGTCAAGCTGGTCAAGGCGGGCGACGGGGCCAGCCTGACCCTCACCATCGGGTCAGGGTTCAGGCTCCGGTAGGCTTCGGTGGTCAGCGCCATCGACCAAGGAGCGGAGCTGCCGTCATGCGCTTCCTCGTGACCGGCGGGGCCGGCTTCATCGGCTCCAACTACGTTCGCCACCTGCTCGCCACCGACCCCGACGCGCGGGTGACCAACTTCGACAAGCTCACCTACGCCGGCAACCGGGCCAGCGTGGACGACCTGGAGGGCGACCCCCGCCACCGGTTCGTCCAGGGCGACATCTGCGACCCCGACCAGGTCGCCGAGGCCGTCGCCGGCCACGACGTGGTAGTCAACTTCGCCGCCGAGACCCACGTCGACCGCTCCATCGTCGAGCCGCTGGAGGCGGTGCGGACCAACACCGTCGGGGTGGCCACCCTGGCCGAGGCGGCCCGCCGGGCCGGGGTCGGGCGCTTCCTCCAGGTCGGCACCGACGAGGAGTACGGCACCATCAGCGACGGCTCGTTCGCCGAGGACGACCGGCTGGAGCCGTCCTCGCCGTACTCGGCCGGCAAGGCCGGCGGCTCCCTGGTCGCCCTGGCCTATGCCGCCACCCACAAGCTGGACGTGGTCGTGACCCGCTGCACCAACAACTACGGCCCCTACCAGTTCCCCGAGAAGGTGATCCCGCTGTTCGTGACCAACCTGATGGACGGCCACAAGGTCCCGCTGTACGGCAGTGGGGGCAACATTCGCGACTGGCTGTTCGTGCTCGACCATTGCAGCGCCGTCGACCTGGTCCTGCGGCGCGGCCAGACCGGGGCCATCTACAACATCGGCGGCGGCAACGAGGTCACCAACCTGGAGCTGACCCGGCGCATCCTGGCCGCGTTCGGGGCCGGCGAGGACCGGATCGAGTTCGTGGCCGACCGGCCGGGCCACGACTGGCGCTACTCGCTGGACACGACCAGGGTCCGGGAGCTCGGCTGGGCGCCGGCCCACGACTTCGACCAGGGCCTGGCCGAGACGATCGCCTGGTACCGGTCCCATGAGGACTGGTGGCGCCCGATGAAGCCCGCCGGGGCGGCCAGGACGCTGGACCACGGCAGGGGGTCCGAGGGGCTCGAGCCTAGCTCTCCGGTGCAACGGTGAGAGTGCTCCTCACCGGGGCCGGGGGGCAGGTGGGGCGGGCCCTGGAGCGGGTGTTCGCCGACGCCAAGCAGCTGGTCGCCCTCGACCGGGCCGGCCTCGACATCACGAGCTGGCCGGCGGTGGCCGACACCGTGGCCGAGCTGGCCCCCGACCTGGTCGTGAACGCGGCCGCCTGGACCGACGTCGACGGCTGCGAGGCCGACCCCGACCGGGCGTTCCTGCACAACTGCCTCGGGCCCCGCCACCTGGCCCTGGCCTGCCGCGAGGTCGACGCCGAGCTGGTCCATCTGTCCACCGACTACGTGTTCGACGGCGACGCCGCCGACCGGCGGCCAGACGGCTACGGCGAGTACGACCAGCCCGCCCCGGCCAGCGTCTACGGCCGCTCCAAGCTGGCCGGCGAGCAGGCGGTCCGCGACGTCTGGGGCCGCAGCTACATCGTCCGCACAGCCTGGGTGTACGGGGTCGGGGGCCGCAACTTCGTGGCCACCATCCTGCGCCTGGCCGCCGAGCGCGACACCCTGCGGGTGGTCGACGACCAGGTGGGCAGCCCCACCTACGCCGCCGACCTGGCCGAGGGCATCCGCGACCTCCAGCGCACCGGCCAGCACGGCACCTACCACCTGACCAACCAGGGCGCCTGCACCTGGTTCGAGCTGGCCCGGGCCGTCCTCGAGGGCACCGGCCAGGACCCCGAACGGGTCCGGCCGACCACCACCGCCGAGTTCCCCCGCCCGGCCCCCCGGCCCGCCTTCTCGGTCCTGGACAACCGCCTGGCCCGCCTCGCCGGCGTGCCCCCGCTGCGGCCCTGGCCCGACGCCCTGGCCGCCTACCTGGCCGGCAGGGCCTGACCGCCGGGTCCGTGGGCGGACAGGCCGCCGCCAGGCGGTCGCTCCGCTCAAGGCGCCCGCCGCCGGCGCCGACCTTTCCAGGGGACGCCGTCGCCGCCGGGAGGTCGGGATGCTCGTGAGCCGTCGGGTTCGAACGGTCGCCGCGGTGGGGGCCCTAGCCGTCGCCCTCTCGCTGTTCACCGGCCGGCCGACCCGGTGGCGCAGGCCGCCCCGCGGACCTTCAGCATCGTCGGGGGCGGCTACGGCCACGGCATCGGCATGAGCCAGTACGGCGCCCACGGCATGGCCCTGCGCGGGGCCAGCGCCGGGCGGATCATCTCCTACTACTACGGCGGCGCCCAGGCCAGGCCGGCGACCCTGCCGGCCACCATCCGGGTCGGGCTGCTCCAGGCCGACCACGACCCCGCCGCCGGGGGCCGGCTCGGCCGGGTCCTGGTCAAGGGGGTCGAGGTCCCCGGCAAGGGCGGCAGCGGCCGGTTCGCGGTCTCGGGCCTGACCCCGGGCGGGCGCAAGGCCCGGCGCAGCCTCGGCGGCCACACCACGTGGTCGATCCGGCCCGAGTCGGGCGGCACCTCGGTGTTCGACCCGTCCGGCCGGCGGGTGTTCGGGCCGACCAGGGCCGGCACCGGGGTGGTGGTCCGGTTCCAGACCGCCCTGCGCCCGGCCCGGCTGTCGCTGCCCCAGACCGGCCAGCAGCTGCGCTGGGGCCGCCTGAACGTCCACCTGGTCCGCGACAACCGGGGCGTCGGGCCGTCCGGGACCAGCACCGGCGGGTTCGCGGCCGGGACCTGGCGGGTCAGCAACGCCAACGCCGAGCAGCTCTCCACCTCGGCCCGGGTCTTCGCCAGCTACCGCTGGGGCCGGGCCGGCGACCTGCCGGTGGTGGGCGACTGGGACGGCGACGGCACCCAGACCGTCGGCGTGGTCCGGCCCAGCGCGGCCCGGAACAGCAACCACTTCCTGCTGCGCAACTCCGACGGCAGCGTGGTCGACTTCTGGTACGGCCGCCACGGCGACCGGCTGGTGGTGGGGGACTGGGACGCCAACGGCACCTGGACCCCGGCGGCCGTCCGGGCCGGCGTGTGGTCGATCCGCAACACCAACGCCGGCGGCCCGGCCGACACGACCGTCACCTTCGGCGGCGCCGGCGACAACTACCTGGCCGGCGACTGGGACGGCGACGGCGACTTCACTCCTGGCGTCCAGCGCAAGGGCACCTTCTGGCTCCGCAACACCGGCGGCAGCGGCCCCTCCGAGGTCGGTGTCCGCTTCGGGCGGCCCACCGACGTCGGCTCCGCCGGCGACTGGAACGGCAACGGCACCTGGACCCCGGGCATCCTCCGCGGCGGCACCCGCTGGTACCTGAAGGACTCCTTCACCGGCGCCGCCGCCAAGGTCGCCTTCAAGAAGCAGACCCCCGGCCGCGCGGTGGTCGGCGACTGGGACAACCGCCCCTAGGCGACCGGGCGGATGCGCTCGCGGCGCTGCGGGATGCCACGCTCGACGCGCTGCCACTGCCCGTCACGCGCCGCCAGGTAGACGGCGAAGGCGCACGGGATACCCCTTGCCCGCAGCGGGTCCGCCGAGTCCATCAGGTGGAAGTGCAGGTGCGGGGCGGTCGAGTTCCCGGTGTGGCCGACCCGTCCGATCACCTCGCCGGCGCGGACCTGCTGGCCGCTGGTGACGGCGACGCTGCCCGGCGCCAGGTGGGCGTACAGCGCGTAGGTCCCCGCGGTTGCCATGATCACGTGGTTGCCGGCGAGCCGGGCCGGGTCCAGCCGACCCCGCGCGAACCCCACCGTGGTCGTCACCGCCAACCACGACTCGCGCACCGGGTGGAGCCACTGGCGCTCGGCCACGCCGTCCAGGGCCTGGACGATCACGCCGTCCAAGGCGGCATGGACCGGCTGCCCCCAGCCGTAGCAGTCCTGTGTCCGCCCCCCGAGCAGCAACCAGCGCAGGGTCCCCGCGGGATGCACATGGATCCCGCGACGGTGGTCGGTGCGGATCAGGTCGTAGGCGTAGCGCTGCCCGAGCAGGTCGGTGCCGTGGCTGGGGATCCGGTCCGCCGGGGTCCGCTCGACCAGCCACTCGCCTCGAAGGGGAAGCTCGGCCACGACCGGGTCATCGAGCTCACCCACCCTGGTCGACCAGGTTGTCGACGGGCTGGTCGTGCTGGAGGGCCTCGAACAGGGCGCTGGCTCGCTGGCGGTCCCACTGGACGACGGAGCCGGCGCCGGGGACGGTGGGGGTGCCGGCGACCGGGACGGTGGTGGCGATGCCGCCGCCGTTGCTGATGTCGCGCATGGCGAAGGGGAACCGGATCAGGTTGTGGACGTGGGCCGCCTGGTCGACGGCGACCGCCTCGGTGCCCCTGAGCAGGAGCGGGACGCTGCGGAAGGGGTTGAGGAGCACGGCCGGGCTGGTCGACTTGCCGATCAGGGAGCCGAGGAACTCCTGCTGGCGCTGGACCCGGTCAAGGTCGCCGTTGCCGCTGTGGCGGGCCCGGACATACGCCAGGGCCGTCTTGCTGCTCGCGACCTGGCAGCCGGCCTTGACGTTGAGGCCGGCCATCGGGTCGCGCATGGCCGTCTTGGGGCAGATCTGGACCCCGCCGACGGCGTCGACCACGCTGGCGAACCCGTCGAAGCCGACCTCCATGTACCGGTCGAGGCGGATGCCGGTGACCTGCTCGACGGTGTGGGAGAGCAGCTGGGGGCCGCCGAAGGCGTAGGCCGCGTTCAGCTTGTTGCGGCCATGCCCGGGAATCGGCACATAGGAGTCGCGGGGCAGGCTGATCAGGACCGGCTTGCCGGTGCCCCGGGGGATGTGGAGCAGCATCATGGTGTCGGCCCGCCGCCCGGCGGCCTGGCCGGTGCCGAGCTCACGCCGGCGGGCCTCGTCAAGGCCCTGGCGGCTGTCGGAGCCGACGATCAGCCAGTCGGCCCCTGGGGTGGCGGCCGGCCGGCCGGCGTAGTCCACCAGGGCGTCGACCCGGTTGAGCCGCGAGTCGACCCAGACCCCCAGCCCGACCAGCAGCACGACCAGGACCAGCAGGGCGACGCCGATGCGGCGTCCCCAGCGCCGGGGCCGGCGAGCCTTGGGGGCCCGGCCGCCGCCACCGCTGGGGGCCCGGGGCGGCCGCTGGCGCTGCTCGCGGGGACGGACGTCGGCGACGTCCAGGTCGCGCGGCGACCCCTGGCGCATGCCCCGGGGCCGCACGCTCCAGCCCGGGGGCAGCGGCTTCTGGGGCCGCTCGCCCGCCGTGCCGGCCCGGCCACCCCGGTCGCCCGCACCCTCGTCGGACCAGCCGCTCATCGCTCGAACCTCCTCTGGGTCTCCACCCGGACAGCATAGATCCCCTCCACCGGCTCGTTGCCAGGTCGTGGCCGGGTCGTGAGCCGGCGTCGTAGAGTTCGAGCGCAGGCGTCATCGAGACGCCCAGGCCCAGCGGAGGTCGGCACGGTGACCCGGTTGGAGAGCGACTACTACTCGTACATGGACTTTGACCCCGAGCACACGCGCGAGGTCCTGCGCCACTACGTGCCCATGTTCGAGGACAACAACCCGGTGCTGGAGCTGGGCTGCGGCCGGGGCGAGTTCCTCGGCCTGCTGGACGAGAAGGGCATCAAGGCCGAAGGGGTCGACTCGGACGACGGCATGGTCGAGGCCGCCCGGACCAAGGGCCTTGACGTGGTCTGCGGCGACGCCATCGCGTTCCTCAACGGCGACCCCGCCCCCGGCCCCTACCAGGGGGTCTTCTGCGCCCACTTCGTCGAGCACCTCACCCCCGACCAGGTCAGGGAGCTGCTCGCCGGGGTCCGGCGGGTGCTCGCCCCCGGCGGCCGGTTCGTGGCCGTGACCCCGAACCCGGCCTGCTACGCCGTGCTCAG
>JASLIH010000544.1 GCA_030152105.1 Actinomycetes bacterium | reverse complement strand
GATGGGTCCTGGCTGAACTGGTCGAGGTGTCCTTGGCCAGCATCGAGCGCCAAGCGCTGCGCCGCGGTGACTTCGCCAGCGTGGAGGAGCTGATGGCCGCGATCCGCCGGTTCTGCGACGGCGGGAACCAGCGCTGGCATCCCTTCACCTGGACCAAGGACGCCGACCAGATCCTTACAAGCTCAAGCGTCAACCACCTCAGCAGCGGACCACTACGGCAGTTCATCGTCCGGTCGTCACCGGGCCAGGTTCATCCCAACCAGGTGATGCGCCCGAGCTGTCGACGCGGTTGGATCTTGCTTGGCCTGCCCCACCGCGAACGCACAAGCGGACGGATGCCCTGATGCCGATCGTCAATGAGCTGGGAACGGCCGTTTGGGAGTGTGGCAGACAACGGGCGGGAGCGCCGCGCTGGCTTCCCGGGCTGAACAGACAGGGAGAGATGAGATGGCGCAGCCGAGCTTCAAGGGCACAATCAATGTCGACATCCGGGACTCGGTTCCTG
This sequence comes from Actinomycetes bacterium, assembly GCA_030152105.1. Next base: position 6,893 of record JASLIH010000544.1, on the reverse strand, counting down.
ACTGGGCGCCGTTCGAGCCAGCCAAGGCGCCGGAGGGGGCCCCGAGCGTTGTCTATGTCGTGCTCGACGACGTCGGGTTCTCGGCGATGGGCTGCTACGGAGGGCCCATCGAGACACCGAACATCGACCGGATCGCGGCTGAGGGCGTTCGCTACACACAGTGGCACACGACGGCGCTCTGTTCGCCCACCCGGTCCTGCCTCCTGACTGGCCGCAACCACACCCGCAACTCGATGGCCTGTATCACCGAGGCCGCGAGCGGGTTCCCGGCGGCGAGCGGCACGATCCCCCCCGAGAACGGCATGATCGCCGAGACCCTCGGCGAGCTCGGCTGGAACACCTACATGGTCGGCAAGTGGCACCTGTGTCCGGACGACGAGATGAACCTTGCCTCCACGCGGCGGAACTGGCCGTCGGGTCGGGGGTTCGAGCGCTGGTACGGGTTCTTGGGCGCCGAGACCAACCAGTGGTATCCCGATCTGGTCTACGACAACCACCCGGTCGACCAGCCGAAGTCGCCTGAGGAGGGCTATCACTTCACCGACGATATTACCGATAAGGCAATCGAATTCATCAAGGACGCCAAGACAATCGCGCCCGAGAAGCCGTTCTTTCTGTATTACGCGCCTGGTGCCTGCCACGCGCCGCATCACGTCGCCAACGAATGGAGCGCCCCGTACAAGGGCCGGTTCGACATGGGCTACGAGGCGATCCGGGAGCAGACGCTTGCGCGCCAGAAGGAGATGGGCATCGTTCCAACGAACACCGAACTGCCCCCGATCAACCCGATCGGCACGCCCGAGACCCGCACCGGTCCAGACGGCAAGCCGTTCCCGGCGATGGACGTCACGCGGCCCTGGGCCTCGCTCTCCGGTGACGAGAAGCGACTGTTCTCGCGGATGGCCGAGGTCTACGCCGGGTTCTTGTCCCACGCCGACCACCACATCGGGAGGCTCCTGGACTACCTCGAGGCGACCGGCCAGCGGGACAACACGCTGGTGATCCTCGTCTCGGACAACGGCGCATCGGGGGAGGGCGGCCCGAACGGCTCGGTGAACGAGATGAAGTTCGCCAACGGCATCCCCGACGACATGGCGTCGAACCTGGCGCTGTTGGACGACCTCGGCAGCCCGAGGAGCTACAACCACTACCCGAACGGCTGGGCGATGGCGTTCAATACGCCCTTCAAGATGTGGAAGCGATACGAGTTCAACGGCGGCACCAGCGACGCCTGCATCCTCTCGTGGCCGGCCGGCATGCAGGCCAGAGGCGAGCTTCGTGGCCAGTACCACCACGCCATCGACATCGTGCCGACGATCCTTGACTGTCTCGGGGTCGAGGCTCCGGCGACGATCAAGGGTCACGTCCAGAGCCACTTCGACGGCGTGAGCATGCGCTACAGCTTCGACGACGCCTCCGCCCCTTCAGAGCGCGTCACCCAGTTCTACTCGATGCTCGGCTCGCGGGGCATCTGGCACGAGGGCTGGAAGGCGATCACCAACCATCCGACGCTCAGCGGGTGGAGCAACTTCAACGACGACCAGTGGGAGCTGTACCACACCGACGTCGACCGCGCGGAGCTGCACAACCTCGCGGACCAACACCCAGAGAAAGTCCGGGAGCTGGTGAACCTATGGTTCGCCGAGGCGGGCGCGAACGGGGCCTTCCCCCTCGACGACCGCTCGGCGCTCGAGATCTTCGTCACGCCGAGGCCCGTGCTCTCGCCGCCCCGAGACCGGTACATCTACTACCCCGATGTCGCGGAGGCGCCCGAGTCGCAGGCTGTCAACATCCGCAACCGCTCCTACTCAATCGCTGCGCAGGTCGACGTCCCCGCCGCCGGCGCCCAGGGCGTGTTGTTCGCTCACGGCTCACGCTTCGGTGGCCATTCTCTCTATGTGAGAGACGACCGGCTGCACTATGTCTACAACTTTGTCGGCATGCTGGAACAGCGGGTCGACGCGACCGAGGACCTCCCGACCGGCGAGGACCTGCTCCTGTCCGCGTCGTTCGACAAGGACGGCGAGGACCCGCCGCACGTGTCCACCGGGATCCTGTCGCTGTATCACGGCGACAAGAAGGTCGGCGAGGGCCGCATCAAGACCCAGCCCGGCAAGTTCATGATCGCCGGCGAAGGCTTGTGCGTCGGCCGCGACAGCGGCGAACCAGTCACCGATGACTATCCGGGCGACGCGCCCTGGCGCTTCACGGGCGGCACGATCAAGCGGGTCGCGGTCGACGTGAGCGGCGAGCCCTTCGTCGACCTCGAGCGCGAGGCCCAGGCGATGCTGGCGCGCGAGTAGCCGTCGCCGATTGACTCAACGAGAGGGAACCGGGGAACGCCCGTCTACAACGGGATCGGTGAGCTGGAGCAGGTCGTCGAGTCCGACGCCCCGCTCCCGAGCGGCAACGCCGTCGTCTCCGCCGACTTCGAACTGGAAGGCGACACGACGCCAGCCCAGGGCCTGCTCAGCCTCTTTGTCCGCGACATCCGGGACCAAGGGGTCGTGAGGATGCGATCAGGACCCAGCCCGGCAGGTTTGGGCTCGGCGGCGGGGCCTGGTCGTCGGACGCTCGGGCGCCGAGCCCGTCACCGACGACTCCACCGGCCAAGCGGCCGGGTGATCGGCAGTGACCAGCCGGCTCGCGCTACGACCATGCCTCGCCTGGACGTGCCGGTTCATCCTCTTCAGATGATGCGCAGGGTCCGCTTCCAGGGACGGCAGCGAGGCGACGCGAGCGCTCGTGGCCTCCTGCCGGCGCAGAAGATCACGTCGGTAGACGCCGTGCCGTCCAGGTCGCGCGCAGGGTCGAGGCGTCTGCCGGCTGGTGTGTGTACTCCTCGACGACCGCGGTCACCGCGAAGCCCGCGTCGTGGAGGCAGGCACGGACATCCGCATCGGTGTGGAAGTACTGCCGGTGCTGCTCGCTGAACGGGTCACCGTCACGGGGCCGCGTGAGCTCGATCCTGGTGTCGCAGGTGCGGGCGCCGGGATCGACGATGCTGCTGATGACGAAGTCGTTCCCGGCCGATGTACCCGCGACCTCGGGGTTGGAGATGGTGAAGTTCATCATCGCGTCGGTGTGGAGGTCGAAGACGAGCCACCCGGCGGGCCGAAGCCGGAGGGCGACCGCGGCCATCGTCAGTCGCAACTCGTCCGGAGTGAGGTAGTTGAGACCGTCGAAGGTGCAGACCGCCGCGTCGAAGACCCCTTCGACCGGGAGGTCGGGGAGGGTCATCCGGCGCAACGCCACGTCGGGGCCGAGGCGCTCGCGAGCGAGGGCCAGCATCGCGTCGGATGCATCGACGCCGACGACTCGGTAGCCGCGTGCGATCAGCTCACCCGCCAGGAGGCCGGTGCCGCAGCACAGGTCGAGCACGGAGCGCACGCCGTCCGGGTCGGCACTCCAGAGCTCATGGAGGAACGAGGCCCACTGGTCATGGCAGGGGTCGATGACGATCTCGTCGTAGACCCCCGCGAGCCTCGAGTACGCCTCGACGTGCCGCACAGGTCCCGCGAGTGTCCGGTCAGATTCCGAGGATCTTGGCCTTGGCGGCCGCGAACTCCTCATCGGTGAGCACGCCCTGGCCATGCAGCTTCGCCAGGTTCTGGAGCTGTGCGGTCGCGTCGTCCTCCGCCTCCGGCGGCGGCGCCTCCTGCTGGTACTGCTGCTCGTCCTGCTGCGCGTCCTGCTGGTCCCACTTGTTGGCCTGACGACGTTGCACGCGGCCGGCCACGGCGGTGGCGGTTCCCGCGACGACGGCGGTGCGGGCCGCCATACGGAGAAGTCCCATGTCGTTCCTCTCGATCTCGAAGTGGATGGGGTCTAGCTTGCGTCGATCGCGGCCGTCACGACCTCGACCGGGATCCGGATCGAGTCGATCACGACAGCGTCCGCGGCCTGGAGGGCGTCGACCAGCTTCCCTGCCCAGAGGTTCTCGAATGCGACCAGGAGGGCCGAGCTGTTGGACGGGAGGTCGTCGCTGACCTCCTCGGCGTCCTCGGGCCCCAACGCACCCGGCTGGGTGGTGCTGATCGAGAGGAAGGCCGCGCCCTCCTCGTCGATGTCGGCAGCCTTGAGTGATGTCACGACGCCGTCTGCGTCCTTCATCACGAAGAGCAGATCGAGCACTCGGATCGTGCCGTTCTCCACCAGCTCGATGATCGCCGGGGCGATACGCCCGGTGAACTTGTTGCCGGGAAAGCCGATGATGTAGACGTCGACGGGACCCACTGCCATGACTTCTCCTTGTTGGTAGCGCTCCAGCTGCAGACGTGGTGGAACGGATCGCCGAGGCCGTGAGCTTGCCTTCTCGTTCGCCGCGCCAGTATATGCCGCCGTTCACGTGTGCCCAAAGCGACACTCCGGCTCGCGGCCGGGATCGAGCCTTCTGGGCATGCCGGCAGGTGACGAGTGCGTTGCACCTGGTCGCCGCGACCGGCGGCGCCTGGGCCCGGTAGCTCCCAGCCGAGGCCCGACGGGTATGGCGGCGACCTGCGCAGCCCACCCGAACCCGTGGTGAGAGCTGAGCACCGGCGGCCCCTCGACGACTCAGCGCCGGAGGCGCTTGGGGCAGAGGGTCTGCCGGGAGGTGGCAGGGAATGGGCCGTTCCCTACCGATCTCCAAGCCAGGAGCCCGACAGCGTCACCCTTGGGAACCGGCCACGGACCGGGTGTGACACCATGCAGGTTCAGGTGATTGACGGCGCTGGGGGAGCCGTGACGGAGATGGCGCGCAACATCCGCTACGGAACCGTTCGCAGCGTGCTCCCATACCTGCTGCAGGATGACTACTCACGCGAGCTCGTGCCACAGGAGACCAGCGTCGCGACCCTTGAGAATGACTATCTCCTCGCCACTGTTCTCTTGGACTTTGGTGGCCGGCTCTGGTCGCTTCAGGACAAGGTTGGCGGTCGAGAACTGCTGTACAACAACGACCGGATACAGTTCGGCAATTTCGGGTTGCGAAATGCCTGGTTCCCGGGCGGAGTCGAGTGGAACCTGGGAACCACAGGGCATACGGCATTGACATGTTCGCCCGTCCACGCAGCTTCCCTCGGGTTCCCCGATGGCGCTCCAGGCCTTCGCATCTACGAGTGGGAGCGTATGCGTGAGCTTGTCTACCAGGTGGACTTCAGGCTGGGACCCAGGTCGCGCCGCCTTGCGGTCGATATCAAGGTGACCAACCCGAACGCTCATGCCGTGCCGGTCTACTGGTGGTCGAACGTGGCGGTCGCCAGCTCCCTCGGCACCCGGGTCGTGGTCCCCAGCCACTCGGCGTTCGAGTTCACCTACGGGCGACGGCTCCGTCGCGTTCCCGTGCCGGGGCCCGGGGGGGCCGACCTCACCTATCCGCTTGCGGCGCCGCGGACCGCCGACCACTTCTTCGAGCTGGACCCCGGGAGGCTCCCCTGGATCGCGGCGGTCGACGCGGCCGGCGTCGGGCTGCTGCAGGTGTCCTCCGGACGGCTCCGTGGGCGGAAGCTGTTCACGTGGGGAAACAGCTCCGGCGGACGTCGCTGGCAGGAGTTCCTCAGCGGCTCCACCGAGTCCTACTTCGAGGTCCAGGGCGGCCTGACCAGGACCCAGCTCGAGCACGTTCCGCTCGGCCCAGGAGCCAGCTGGTCGTGGACCGAGGTCTACGGACCGGTCGCGGTCCCCGCGGAGGCGGTGCACGGGGAGTGGGCCGACGCGGTCGAGTGCCTGGGGCCGGCGGTCGCCGAGGCGCAGGCCGAGTCCGTGCTCGGCGGGGGCGCGCGGGCCGACGACCGGCAAGGTGAGCGGGTGCACACCGGCTCGGGATGGGGAGCTCTGGAGTCGCTTCGGCGTGAGATGGCGCGGGAGCCGCCCTCGCCCGTCCTCGACCGCCTGTTCCCCCGATCCAGCCTCGGGGACGACCAGGAGTCCTGGATCGCCCTGCTGGAAACGGGCACCCTGCCGTCTGGAACGCCGCGCTCCTATGTCGTCGGCAGGTCCTGGTCCGGCCTGGTCGAAGCGGCGGCGGACTCGGCCGCGTCGATGCTGCACCGGGGGGTCGTCCGATGGAGTGCCGGCCATCGCGAGGCCGCCGTCGAGGCCTGGGAGGCGGCGTGCGCGCTGGAGCCGGACTCCTGGCTCGCGTTGCGCAACCTCGCGGCCGCGAGCGGCCTCATGGGTGCGCCCGGGCGGTCGGCCGAGCAGTACCTGCGGGCGCTGGACCTGATGCCCGACGTTCCGCAGCTCCGGGTGGAGGCGATCGAGGCGCTGATCGCGGCGGACCGCCTCGCGGAGGCGATCGCGCTGGCGCAGACGGCGCCGCCGTCGTCGTTTGCCGGGAGGTTCCGGTTCCTGGAGGCGCGGGCCGCCGTGCTCCACGGTGACAACGGGCGTGCCGAGTCCATCCTCGCGGGCGGTCTGGAGATCGCCGACCTGCGGGAAGGCGAGGTCTCGCTCTCGGACCTCTGGCTGGCCGTCCATCGGGCACCTCCAGGGGCGGCGGGCGCCCAGTCGGACGTGCCCTTCATCTACGACTTCCGGCTGGATGGCGGAGCCGCCCGACCCTGACCGCGTACCTCCAGGACGCGGCGCACCTCGGCCACCACGGCCTCGCGGGCCGTGCCGAGTCGTGGGAGACCCGGGGAGCCGACGAACCTAGCCCACCTCGCTCGCACCCGTCTGGGGTACCGCAAGATCGCCGCGATGATGGGTGCCGACGGCCACCAGGTGTCCACTCCACCGTTCAGCGGGCCTCCGCCGGCGCGGACTGCTGCTGGCGACCGGGTTCCCGGCAGACCGCAGATCGTGGGCGGGGCTGCGGAGGCGGGGGTTCCGGGACCTACCACGCCAGCGGAACCGGGTCTGGCAGCTGGACTTCTCTGAGTTCGAGACCGCCCGCGGCGGGATCTGGCGGA
>JASLIH010000516.1 GCA_030152105.1 Actinomycetes bacterium | reverse complement strand
TCGACACCATCGGGGCCATGCTCACCGACCCCGGCTGGCGCCGGGTCGAGGTCGCCCACGAGGCCCACCGCCCCGGGACCGCCCTGGCCGTGGAGGTCGTCCTCCCCCGCGGTTCCCCCCGAGCCACCGTCCAGATCGGCGACCTCGAGGTCGGCCCCAGCAGGCACTCCCTGACCGGCGGCTGACCGGCCCAGAGCCCCGGGCGGCCGTCACCCGACCCGCCGCGCACCGGGTCCCCCGGTGGGGGAGCGTAGCCCAGAGCAGGAGTCGGCTCTCGCCGCTGTCCACACCCCCACCCCCATCCTGACCCCATCCCTATCCTGACCCACCCCCTCCCCACCCCATCCTGAACCCACCCCTATCCTGGGGCGGGTCATGACACCACTGCGGCGGCTGCGACGGGCCGCGATCGATGTCGAGCCGCTGCGCCATCCCGCGTTCCGGCGGCTGTGGCTGGGCAACTCTCTCGGCTTCGTCGGCTTCCAGCTGACCGCCGTGGCCGTGCCCGTGCAGGTCTTCGAGCTGACCGGCTCCTCGTTCTGGGTCGGCATGCTGGGGCTGGTCGGCCTGGCCCCGCTGGTCATGTTCGGGCTCTGGGGGGGCGCGGTGGCCGACGCCGTCGACCGCCGGCTTCTGCTCCTCGGGTCGTCGCTGCTCCTGTGGGGGTGCACCGGCGGGCTGCTCGCGGCCGCCCTGCTCGGCCTGGCCAGCCTGCCGCTGCTGCTCGGGCTGGTCGCGGTCCAGGCGGCCGGGTTCGCGGTCGCCTCCTCGACCCGGGGGGCGATCGTGCCAAGGGTGCTGCCGGCCTCGCTGGTGCCGTCGGCCAACACGCTGTCGTTCACCGCCTCGAACCTGGGGATGGTCGCCGGTCCCCTGCTGGCCGGGCTGATCCTGGCCCGCTGGTCGTTCGCGGCCGCCTACGCCGCCGACCTGGCCATCTTCACCATCGCCCTGTACGCCGCCCTGCGCCTGCCCGCCCTCCCCCCGGCCGGGCCGACCACCACCCCGGGGCTGCGGTCGGTGGTCGACGGGCTGGCCTTCATCGCCACCCGGCCGGTGCTGCTGCTGTCGTTCGCGGTCGACATCGTGGCCATGGTGCTGGCCATGCCCCGGGCCCTGTTCCCGGAGACGGCGGCCGGGCTGGGCAGCCGCGGGGCCGTCGGCTGGCTGTACGCGGCCATCGCCATCGGGGCGGTCCTGGCCGGGCTCTCCTCGGGCTGGATCGGGCGGGTCGGCCGCCAGGGCGTCGCCCTGGTCGGGGCCGTGATCGCCTGGGGGCTGGCCGTGGCCGCGGCCGGGCTGGTCGGGTCCCTGTGGCTGATGGTGCTGCTGCTGGCCGTAGCCGGCGCGGCCGACCTGGTCTCGGCCGTCTACCGCCAGACGATTCTCCAGACCTATGCCCCCGACGAGATGCGCGGGCGCATGCAGGGCGTGTTCATCGTGGTCGTGGCCGGCGGGCCGCGGCTCGGCGACCTGCGGGCCGGGGCGATGGCGGCCGCCTTCGGGGTCACCGTCTCCTGGGTCGGCGGGGCGCTGGCCGCCGCCGCCCTGGTCAGCCTGGCCCTGCTGGTGCCGGCTTTTCGCCGCTACGACGCCCACTCGCCCGAGGCGGCCGCCCGCGACAGCGTGCGCCCGTGACCACCCGCTACCTGGCCACCGGGTGGACGCCGAGGCCGGCGTCGACCCGGCGCACCGCCCCCCGGTAGCGCTCCAGGTGGCTGGGGAACCGGCCAGGGTGCAGGCAGGCGGCCAGCAGCTCGGCCGAGTCGACGATCCGGGGGCCGCTGCGGTTGAAGTAGGCGTTGCCGTCGGCCACGTACACCCGCCCGGCGGCCACGGCCGGCCAGGCCTCCCAGGGCAGCGCCTTGGGGAGCAGCTCGAGCTCGGCCAGGGTCCGCTCGACCGGGTAGCCGCACGGCTTGACCACCACCACCTCGGGCTCGAGGGCCCCGAGGGCGGCCAGGTCGAGGGTGGGCGCCTGCTCCCCCGCCGCCACCCCCAGCGGGTCGCCGCCGGCGACGGCGATCAGCTCCGGCATCCAGGTGCCGCCGAGCATCACCGGGTCGAGCCACTCGATGCTGACCACTGTGGGCCGGCCACCCGCGGCGGCCTCGCGCTCGAGGCGGCCCAGCCGCTCCAGGAGCCCGCCGACCAGGGCCTCGCCGGCGGCCCGGCGGCCGAGGGCGGCCGCGACCCGGCGGATGTCGTCCCAGATGTCGCCCAGCCGCCGGGGGTGCAGGCTCACCACCTCGACGTCGCGGCCGGTCAGCCGCTCTGTGGCCGCGCACACGGCACCGTAGGAGACCGCGCAGACCTCGCACAGGTCCTGGGTGACGACCACGTCCGGCGCCAGGGCGGCCAGCCGGTCGACGTCCAGGTCGTAGATGGCCAGGGCGGCCCGGAGCAGCTCGCGCACCGACCGGTCGAGGTCGCCGCTGGCGCCCCCGCCCGGGAGCCGGGAGGCGGTCAGGGCCGGGAGCCCGGCCACCTCCGGCGGGTGGTCGCACTCATGCGACACCCCGACCAGCTCGCCGGCGGCCCCGAGGGCGCAGACGATCTCGGTCGCCGACGGCAGCAGCGAGACGACCCGCACCGCTAGGCGCTGCCGCCGGGGGCGATCTCGGTGGGGACCAGGATGCCGGCGGCCTGGGTCGTGCCCTCGTCGATCTCGCGCAGGCAGGAGGTGATCAGCTCGGCCGCGATGCGGTCGAGGGGGATGCGCACGGAGGTCAGCTGCGGCTCGGTCATCTGCTGGACGAAGCCGCCGTCGAAGCCGGTCACGGCCACGTCGTGGCCGACCCGCAGCCCCATCGACGTGGCCGCGTTCACGGTCACCGCGGCCAGCACGTCGCTGCCGGTGACGATCGCGGTCGGGCGGCGCTTGCGGCCGAGCAGCTTGAGCACGTCGCCGTAGACCTCCTCCAGGGTGTTGCCGAGGACGATGGAGCGCTCCCCCACCCGGATTCCGTGGTCGGCCAGGCCCTTGCGGAACCCCTCGAGCCGCTCGACGTCCCAGTAGTTCTTGGCCGCGTAGCCGACGTAGGCGAAGCTCTTGTGGCCCCGGTCGACCAGGTAGTCGACGGCCGAGCTGGCCGCGGCCACGCTGTCGATGTCGACCCAGCACTGGGGCAGGCCGGGGGCGGTGCGGCCGAACATGGCGAACGGCACCCCGACCTGGTGGAGGTAGCGGGCGCGGGGGTCGTCGACCCGCGACCCCGACAGGATGAACCCGTCCACCCCGCGGATGGCGACCAGCTCGCGGAACACCTCGAGCTCGTCGTCCTGCTCGGTGAACACCAGCACGTGGTGGCCGTGGCCGGCGGCCGCCCGGACCAGGGCCTGGATGAACCCGAGGACGAAGGCGTTCTCGGCGGCCAGCTGATCGCTCGGCATGTGGTAGCCGAGCTGCATGGTCCGCTGCGACCGGAGGCTGCGGGCGGCCCGGTGGGGCTGGTAGTCGAGCTCCTCGATGGCCCGCAGGACGCGGTTCCGGGTGTCCTCGGAGTAGCCCGTGCGGCTGTTGAGCACGTTGGAGACGGTCTGGCGCGAGACCCTGGCCAGCCTGGCCACATCGTTGATGTCGCTGCGGGGCTTGGCCGCGCCCTGCGTCGGTGCCCGATCCTCGGTCCGCTTACCGGCCACGTTGCCCTCCGACCTCACGGCGCGTAGGGCCAGGGTACCCGATCGCACCCCTGGGGACAGTCCCGGCGCAGAAGCCGGACATTAGGAACTCCTGACGCTGCCAGATGGTCATGGTATGAGCATCTCGCGCATTAGTTGAACGTTCAAGTTCCTCGAGCAGGCAAGGCCAGGGGCCTGTCGTTACGTGAGATCGGGCCCCAGGTGGGCTGCTCACACCAGGGGGTGGCGCCGATCGCGGGGTGCAGCCCGCGGCGGCCGGGTTCAGTATCACCAACCGCCCCCGCACGACCCTCGGCTACATGACACCATCAGAAAGCTCGCCGAGCTCCTTGCGCACCGGTTGAACCCGCCCGGAAGCTTCACCTGGACTGGACCTAGACAGAGCAACGCTCAACGTGTCGAGCAGCCGAGAAATGCCGTTGCGGGTCGGTACCTGGCTTGACAACCTGACCGCACAGGACGCTGCAGGGACACGAGGAGGCCCGCGTTGTCAGTCCACAGCATCGTGACACCAC
>JASLIH010000502.1 GCA_030152105.1 Actinomycetes bacterium | reverse complement strand
GTCGTTGAACTGGCAGGCCTCCTTGGTGCAGCCGGGGGTGTCGTCGGCCGGGTAGAAGTAGACGAGCACCTTGGCGCCCTTGAAGTCGTCCAGCGACACCGGGTTGCCGTCCTGGTCGGGCAGGGTGAAGGCCGGCGCCTGGGCGCCCTCCTCGAGCTTGGCCATGGGATGCCTCCTGAGCGGTTCGGGGACTCGACTGTACCGCTAGCCGGCCGCCTGGGCGGCGGACACGACCAGGGTGCCGAGCACGGCCAGGGCGGCCCCGGCGGCCTGGGGGGCGCTTGGGCGCTCGGCGGTGAGGGCGTGGGCGAGCAGGGCCGTGACCACCGGGGCCAGGGAGGCCAGGACGGCGACCACGGCCAGGTCGCCCCGGGTCACCGCGTAGGCCAGGAAGGCGTCGCCGGAGAGGTTGAGCACGGTCAGGGCGGCCACCGGCACCAGCAGGGCCCGGTCGTGGATGCCGAGGCCCCGCCGGCCCCTGAGGCGCAGCGCCCCGCCCAGCGTGGTGGGCAGGGCGCCGAGCTGGACCCCGAGCGCGACCCAGAGCACGCTCCCCCCGGCGGCCTCGCCGCCCAGGTCGACGGCGACGAAGAACAGCCCGAACAGCACGGCCGCGACCAGGGCGAGCAGGATCGGCACGGGCGGGCGGGGCACGGCGACCCGGCGCCGGGTCGCCGGCGGGCCATGCCAGGTCGGGGCGGGCGCCGGCTCGTCCCGTTCCCCGGAGGCCAGCGAGGTCACGGCGATCCCGCCAAGGACCAGCACCAGGCCGCCCAGGGCCACCGGCCCCGGCCGCTCCCCCCTGGCCAGGTCGACCAGCAGGGGCAGCACGGCCCCGGTGGAGGCCAGGGGGGCGACGATCGCCGTCTGCCCGATGGCCAGGGCCTGGTAGTAGGCGACCAGCCCGGCCGCCCCGACCGCGCCCGCCGCCGTCCCCCAGGCCAGCCCGGCCCCGCTGTAGGGCTGGCTGACCGCCATCACCACCACCAGCAGGACCACACTCTGAAGCGCCTGGCTGTACAGGACCAGCAGCACCGGAGCCACCCGCTTGGTCACCCGGCTGGCCAGGAAGTCGCTGACCCCATAGCCAACACTGCTGCCCAGGGCCAGCAGGACGGCGGTCATCCCCGGAGCCTACCTGTGGACAAGGGACTCGACCCGCACCCTCCCCGGTGGTAGGTTGCTTCGAACAGGTGTTCGACCATCTGGGGAGGGTCGGATGATCACGAGGGTGAGCTCGGTCGGCGTCCGGGCTGGGGATCAGGATCGAGCGGTCGACTTCTACGTCGGCAAGCTCGGGTTCGAGAAACGGCGCGACGAGCCGATGGGCCCGGACGGGCGCTGGGTCGAGGTCGCGCCGGCGGGGGCGGAGACCTCGGTGGTGCCGTTCACGCCCGGGCTGGTGTTCGCCTGCGACAACATCCAGGCGACCTTCGAGGAGCTACGCCGCCGCGGGGTCGAGTTCACCGAGGAGCCATCCACCCAGCCCTGGGGGCTCTGGGCCCAGTTCCGCGACCCCGACGGCAACGAGCACGGCCTGATCGAGCGCCCCTGACGACGGCTACGGGGGGGCGTCGCTCAGAGGGCAGGAACGACGGCTACGGGGTGGTGGCGGCGCCGGGGCTGGAACGGCGGCGCAGGACCAGGGCCCCGCCGCCGGCCACGGCCAGCAGGAGCGCCAGCCCGACGGCCACCCGAGGCCAGAGTGCGGGCGCCGGGTCGGGAGCGGCCGGGGCCTGCCCGGTGGCGGCCTGGCCCGGGGCTGTGGCGGCCTGGGATGGGGCGGAACCCGCCTGAGCGGAGGCGCCGGGCGCGGCCGGGGTGGCGGAGCCGGCCGGGGAGGTGGCGGTCAGGGGCTGGCGGGAGGGGAGGCCGAGGGCGATGAGGGACTGGCGCAGGTCGTCGGTGGCCTGGAACCAGCCGCCCTTGGTGGTGGCGTCGAGGACGGGCTGGCCGGAGGCCATGAAGGTGAGGGGGCCGCCGGCGGCATACGGCCAGACGGACTGGCGGACCTTGTCCTCGGTGCCGGCGCCGTTCGGGAAGATCCAGGTGATGGTGTACCGGGGGCCGCGGTCGGCGGTGGCGGGGACGGAGGCCAGCTCGCCGCCGGGGCCGTCATCGAACAGGACCGCCCACACGCCGGCCGCTTGGGCCAGGTCGGCCAGGTCGGTGCCGCTGCCGGGCTCGCCATCGCCCTTCAGGGTGATGGGGCCGCCCGGCAGGCCGCCGGGCCCGCCGCCGGAGATGGTGGCCCCGGTGGCGCCCTTGGCCTGGGCGGCGGTGGGGACCACGGCGAGCAGGAGCGCGAGCACGAGCATGGCGAGGGCACGCCGCTGCCTGAGCCGTTGGGTGAGGCGTTGCATGATGGGACCCCTTCCGGCGACCGAGCTTCCCGGTGAGCCAACGCTTCCCGGTGAACCAGCTTCCGACCGAACTACACCGGAAGGGCGGGGTCGGTTCCCGTCAGCTGCGGTAGACGAGCATGGGGGTGCCGACGGGGAGCTTCGCGAACCAGCGGTCCATGGCGGTGGTGGTGATGCGGATGCAGCCGTGGCTGGCCGGGAACGGGGGGACCGAGTACGCGCCGTGGAGGGCGTAGCCGCCGGTGAAGTAGGCCGGGCGGTAGAGGAGGCCGAGCTTGCTGCGGCGCCAGGCGTCGATCTTGCGCTGGATCACGAAGCTGCCCTGGGGGGTCACGGCCAGGCGGACGTCGCCGTCGACGGTGTAGTTCTGGCCAGAGGCTGAGGAGGCGTCGAGGATCTCCTGGATCTTGCCGTCCTTGACCATGTAGACGACCTGGAGGGTGAGGTCGGCCTCGACGTGGAAGCCGGCCTTGGTGGAGCGGGGCTTGGGGACGCGGGGGCGCTCGAGGGCCTTGCGGGTGATGGGGCCGACCACCCCGTCGCGGCCGAGGTGGTTGACCTTCTGGAAGGCGACAACCGAGTGGTGGGTCTCGGGGCCGAACTGGCCGTCGGCCGCCTGGACCTGGTAGCCGAGCTCGTGGAGGCGGTGCTGGAGCGCCTTGACCTGGGCGCCCTCCGAGCCGGACTGGAGCTTGGCCGGGGCGGCCGGCTTGGGCTTGGTGGTCGTGGTCGGGGCCGCCGTGGTCGGCGGCGCGCTGGTGGTCGGCGCGACCGTGGTGGTCGGGGCTTCCGTCGTCGGCGCGGCCGTGGTCGGCGGGCTGGTCGAGGTCACAGCCTCCGCCGCCTGCGCCCGGTCGTCCCCGCCGCCGGTCGAGCAGGCCCCGAGCAGCAGTGCGGCGACCAGCCCGAACGAGACGACGGCGGCGGCGCCTTGCCTGGTCCGTGTCACCTTCTCCCACCTCCGGGTCGTCGGGTGCTGCCGTTGGTTCCAGTGGTACCAGAGCGACCGTGCTCACGCCGTCGCGGGGATGTAACGGTTTGTGTCAACTGGTCTTGGGGGTGGCCCGGGCGACGATGGCGGCCTGGTCGAGGCCCGGTGGGAGGGTGCCGAAGGCGGCCCCGCGGTCGGCGGCGACCCGGGAGGCGCAGAAGGCGTCGGCGACCGCCGGGTGGCCGTGGCGGACCAGCAGGGCGCCCTGGAGGAGCACGGCCAGGCGCTCGACCAGCCGGCGGGCGCCGGCCTGGAGGCCGACCGGGTCGGGGACAGCGGCCAGCTCACGCTCGACGGTGGTGGCCGCGTGGTCCAGGCGGGGCTCGGCCGACCGGGCGGGCGCGACCTCGTCCAGGAGCGCCGCCAGGCTCTCGGGCTGCCTGGCCAGGACCCGAAGGACGTCGAGGCTGTTGATGTTGGCGGCGCCCTCCCAGATGGAGTTGAGGGGGGCCTCCCGGTACAGCCGGGGCATGCCGCTCTCCTCCACGTACCCGTTGCCGCCTAGGCACTCCAGGGCCTCGGCGGCCACCGCCGGGGCGCGCTTGCAGACCCAGTACTTGGCCACGGCGGTGGCCAGACGGCGTAGGGCCGCCTCGGCCGGGTCGCCGGGCGCCCGGTCGAAGGCGCCGGCCACCCGCATGGCCAGCATGGTCGCCGCCTCGGACTCGACGGCCAGGTCGGCCAGCACGTTGGTCATCAGCGGCTGGTCGGCCAGCCGCCGCCCGAAGGCGCTGCGGTGGGCGGCGTGGTGGGTGGCCTGGGCGACCGCCTGGCGCATCAGCGCCGCCGACCCGACGATGCAGTCCAGGCGGGTGTGGTTGACCATCTCCAGGATCGCGGCCAGGCCCCGGCCCGGCTCCCCCACCGGCCAGCCGGCGGCCTCGTCGAGCTCGACCTCGGCCGAGGCGTTGGCCCGGTTGCCGAGCTTGTCCTTGAGCCGCTGGAGGTGGAAGCGGTTGCGGGCCCCGTCGGGCAGGACCCGCGGGACCAGGAAGCAGCTCAGCCCGACCGGCGCCTGCGCCAGGACCAGGAAGGCGTCGCTCATCGGGGCCGAGCAGAACCACTTGTGCCCGCTGAGCAGCCAGCGGCCGTCCGAGCCGGCGGGGCGGGCCGTGGTGGTGTTGGCCCGCACGTCGCTGCCGCCCTGCTTCTCGGTCATGGCCATGCCGCACAGCGCCCCCGCCTTGGCCGCCACCGGGGCCAGCTCCGGCTGGTAGGCCAGGGCGGTGAGCTTGGGCTCCCACACCTCGGCCAGCTCGGGGGTGGCCCGCAGGGCGGGCACGGCGGCATAGGTCATGCTGACCGGACAGCCGTGCCCGGCCTCGACCTGGGTCCAGAGGTAGAACCCGGCCGCCCGGGCCACCTGGGCGCCGGGGCGCGGGTCGCGCCAGGGGGCGGCGTGCAGCCCGTGGGAGACCGCCGTGCCCAGCAGCCGGTGCCACGCCGGGTGGAACTCGACCTCGTCCACCCGTCGCCCGTAGCGGTCGTGGGTGCGCAGCACCGGCGGGGTGGCGTCGGCCGCCTCGCCCCAGGCGATCGCCTCCGCGCTGCCGGCCAGGACGCCGAGGGCCCGGACCTGCTCGGCGGCCCACCCGGCGCCCTCCCGGCCCAGCGCCTCGCCCAGCACCGGGTCGGCCTCGAACAGGTCGTAGCCGGCCAGCGGCGGCGGCTGGTTCAGCACCTCGTGGGTGGGCGGCACATTTCCAGG
This sequence comes from Actinomycetes bacterium, assembly GCA_030152105.1. Next base: position 7,802 of record JASLIH010000502.1, on the reverse strand, counting down.
CTACAGCTCGTCCAAGGTGGCGAACAGCGTGGCGAAGCGGTGCAGGGGCTCGCGGCCGATGGCCGGGAGGAGCCGTTGCTGCTGGTTGAGGAGGTACCTGGCCGGGCGGTAGCGGTCGAGGGCCGTGCCGGTGGCCCGCTCGACCCGCCGGACGACCGATCCCTCGCCGGCCAGCTCCTCCGGGTCGAGCTCCCCGGTGCCGGTCGCGGCCAGCAGGTGCAGGTAGAAGGCCTCGTCGAAGAGGTCTTCGAGCCCGCCCTCGCTCTGGCCGGTCAGCTCGGTCAGGGCCAGCAGCCGCTCGGGCAGGACCACCCCCTGCTCGGCCAGGGCCCGGATGCTGGGGTGGCCGGCGCCGACCTCCAGCAGCACGGCCGCCTCCAGGGGCCCGCCCAGCAGGGCGGCCAGCACGGGCAGGCCGCCGAGCCCGCCGGTGGGCAGCACCCGCCAGGCCGGGTCGAGGCCCCGGCGGCCGCCGTCGCGCAGGTAGCCGCTCATGACCTCCAGGTAGACGAGGTCGGAGACGCCGCCGACGAGCAGGGTGCGCGGCCCCGCCCCGAGGCCCTCCAGCAGCGAGACGGCCAGCGCCCCGGACAGGGGCAGGACGGTGTCGCGGCTGGTCGCCCCGGCGCCGTCGCCGACCCGCGTCCCCTCGCCCTGGACGTCCTCGACCGTGCGGACCCGGTGGGGCCGGTTGGCGTCGACCATGAACGGCGAGTGGGTGGTGTAGACCACCTGGTGGCCGCCGGCGAGCTGCTCGTCCAGGTAGCGGAGCAGGTCGGCCTGGCCGGCGGCGTGGAGCCCGAGGCCGGGCTCGTCGAGCAGCAGGACCAGGCCCTCGCTGTCGCGCAGCTCCGAGAACGCGGCCACGAACGAAAAGAACCAGACGAACCCGCCCGAGCGCTCGCCGAAGTTGGTCGTCACCCGGTGGCGGTGATTGCGGATGCGGACGTCGAGGAACGGCGGCCCTCCCTGGCCGTTCTGGCCGGCCTCGCGGAAGTCCAGGTCCAGCTCGACGGTCAGCTCCGGGTTCTGGCTCCAGTAGCGGAAGACCTCCTCGCTGACCGTGGTGGCGGCGCTCTCCAGGGCGGCCTTGCGGACCTCGTACTCGGACTCGGCGAAGTCGTCGGCAGCCACCCCGGCCAGCCGCAGCAGGGCCAGGGCGGTCCGCTCCCCCGGCTGGAGGGCGTCCTCGGTCGTGGACTGGAGCCGTGGGATCGACACCCGGCCGGGCAGCACGCTGTAGCCGTCGAAGTACAGCAGGCGGGGCAGCCGGGCGCCGAGCAGGGCGGCCAGCTCGCCGCCCACCTCCTGGTCGCCGACCAGCAGGTGCTGGCGGCCGGCGTAGTCCCGCTCGACGGTGAGCTCCTTGGCCCCGATGGCGTCGGGCCCGAGCTGCTGGACGACCGCCTCCAGGTCGGCGTCGCCGAGCTCGAAGGTGGCCGAGATGGGGCTGGTGGCGGCGATCTGGCCCCGGTCCCGGCCGCGCAGCCGGCGGGGGTAGTCACGCAGCTCGTCGAACCCCCGGCCCGACCCGGCGAGCGGGTTGGCCTGGGAGAGGGCCTCAAGGAAGGCGGTCTTGCCGCTCTCGTTCTTGCCCACCAGGCAGGTCACATCCGGCTCGAAACGGACGGTCCCCGAATTCTCGATGCTCCGGAATTTCCGAACCACTGCCGTTTTCAGGATCACATCCCACTCCGAGCTCGACGCCACAGAAAAATGTAGTTGAGATTTCCCCGTACGTGCCAGTCGCCGATTGGGCGCCGGTTCGCCTACGAAGGCCGGGTACATTTGCGTAGGGAAGCTGCAAAGGACTGCGCGTGATCGTGCCACGCATCTCAACGTAGGCTCCGCCGGGCTTGACGTCGCCATGGCAAGGAGAGAGTTCGAGGTGGCGTTGCGGTTGCTCAGCCGGGTACGCGGCACCCTCCCACAAGGCCGCTCCCTTCCCGACGAGGTCTGGCGGGGTCGCCACCGTGCGATCCTGCTGATCCTGTGGCTGCACGTGCCGGCCCTGGCCCTGCTGGCCCTGGTCGCCGGGGACGGCCCCGAGGAGGCCTGGGGCGTGGTCGTCGTGGCCACCTCGGCCGGGCTGGCCACCTTGTCGTGGGGTGGCCGGCGCTGGCGCTCGGCCCTGGCCACCGTCGGGCTGCTGTCGGCGTCGTGCGTCCTGGTCGGCATGGGCGGGGGCACGGTCGAGCTGGCGTTCCACTTCTTCGTCACGATCGCCCTGGTCATGCTGTACCAGGACGGCTTCCCCTTCCTGATCGCGGTCGGCTTCGTGGCCGTCTACGCGGTGGTGTCGGCGGCGCTCGAGTGGTTCGGGGTGTGGCCGGCGGCCGAGACCTGGTCCAACCCGTGGCTGCGGGCAGCCGTCGGCGAGCTGCTGATCCTGGCCACGGCAACCGCCAACCTGGCCAACTGGCGCCTGAACGAGGACAGCCGGGCCGAGGCCGAGCGCTCCTTCCGCCAGCTGTACGAGGGCCAGCGGGCCGTGGTCCGCGAGCTCCAGCAGTCCCAGCGCCTCAAGGACGAGCTCTACAACGTCGTCTCCCACGAGCTGCGGACCCCGCTGACCGGCATCCTCGGGTTCGGCGAGCTGCTGCTCACCCGCGACGACCGGCTGACCACGGCCCAGCGCAAGGAGCACCTGGGCCGCATCCTGCGCGAGGCCCGCCGGCTCCAGCGGGTGGTCGACAACCTGGTCTACTCCTCCAAGGTGATCCAGCAGGACGGCAGCGCCGCCGCCGACCTGCGCGGGGTCGTCCGCGCGGTGGTCGAGGACCTGGACGACGTGCCCGAGCGGGAGCGCCTTGACCTGGAGGTCGACCTGGGCGCGGCCCGCGAGGTGGCCATGCCGGCCGAGGCCCTTCGCCTGGTGATGGTCAACCTGCTCGGCAACGCCCTCAAGTACGCGACCCCGCTGACCACGGTCCGGTTGACCACCAGGGCGGCCGGCCCGTCCCTGCTGGCCGTCTCGGTCACCAACGTCGGCCCGCCGATCACCCTCGCCGACCGCGCCCGCATCTTTGAGCCGTTCGTGCAGCTGGACTCCTCGCTGACCCGCAGCGTGGCCGGGGTCGGCCTGGGGCTGCACATCGTCCGGCGCCTGGTCGAGTCGTACGGGGGCACGGTCGAGGTCGACTCCACCGGCGACCTGGTCACCTTCACGGTGGCCGTCCCCACGGTCGTGTCCGTGGTCGCCGAGGACGGAGCCGGCCCGGAGCCGGCGGCCGTCGGCGCCCCGCATCAGCCGAACGGCTGACCGTCGATCCACCGTCCGGCGCTCCCCACCGGCGCCGGCCTCTCGTACCATCGCTGGGAAGAGCGGCAGGAACGAGAGGAGCGGCCCGCTGGACGGCGAGCGCTGCGAGCGCGGGATCGACGCCTGGGACCAGTACGCCTGGGTCTGGGACGCCGCCTTCTACGGCCTGCTCGGGCTGACCGCCGGCCTGACCCTGCTCGACCCGGCCACCGCCGGCGACCGCTGGGCCGTGGCCGGGCTGACGGCACTGGTCGCGGCCTGGCACTTCACGTTCCGGCGACTCGGGATCGACGAGGATCGGCCCTGGCTGGTCGCGGCCTACCTGGCCGGGCTGTTCGCGCTGTGGTTCCTGCTCGCCGGGATCCACCCCGCCTTCTTCTCGCTGCTGCTCGTGCTGTACCCGCAGGTCTTCCGCCACCTGCGCCTGGCCCGGGCCATCCCGGCGGCGGTCGTCCTCAGCGTCGCCGTGGTGTGGCGCGAGGTGCTGGCCTCGGGCCGGCCGCTGTCGGAGAACCTGGGGGCGGTCGTCGGCGGCCTGCTCTCGGTGGTGTTCGGCACCCTGCTCGCGCTCTGGATCACGCGGATCATCGAGGAGAGCTACGAGCGGCGGCAGCTGATCGAGCAGCTGGAGGCGACCCGCAGCGAGCTGGCCGCGGCCGAGCGGGAGGGCGGCCGCCTGGCCGAGCGCCAGCGCCTGGCCCGCGACATCCACGACACCCTGGCCCAGGGCTTCGTCAGCATCGTCCTCCAGCTCCAGGCGGCCGAGGCCGAGCTGCCCGCGGACGCCGCCGAGGCCCGCGGCCACCTGGAGCGGGCCCGGCGGACGGCCAGGGACAACCTGGCCGAGGCCCGGCGGCTGGTCTGGGACCTGCGGCCGGAGGCGCTGTCGGCGGCGCCGCTGGGCGAGGCCCTGGGCCGGCTGGCCGGCAGGGTGGCCGAGGAGACCGGCCTGGCCGCCACCGCCACCGTGACCGGCACCCCACAGCCGCTCAGCCCCGACGCCGAGGTCACCCTGCTCCGGGTCACCCAGGAGGCTCTGGCCAACGTGACCAGGCACGCTTCCGCCGGCCGGGTTGCGGTCACCTTGTCCTACATGGACGGCGAGGCCGCCCTCGACGTGCGCGACGACGGCTCCGGGTTCACCCCCGCCGCCGACGGCTTCGGCCCCAACGGCGGGCTCGGGCTGCGGGGCATGCGCGAGCGGGTCGAGGCCCTCGGGGGCCGGCTGGCCGTCGAGACCGCCCCCGGCCGGGGCACCACCATCGCCGTCACGGTCCCGGTGCGGTGATACGGATCCTGCTGGCCGACGACCACCCGGTGGTCCGGGACGGGCTGCGGGGCATGCTGGCCGGCGAGGCCGACTTCGAGGTCGTCGGGGAGGCCGCTTCCGGGGTCGAGGCGGTGCGGCTGACCGAGCGGGAGCAGCCCGACGTGGTCCTGATGGACCTCCAGATGCCGGAGATGGACGGGGCCACGGCCACGGCCGAGATCGCCGCCCGCTTCCCAGGGACCCGGGTGCTGGTCCTCACCACCTATGACACCGACGCCGACATCCTGCGCGCCGTCGAGGCCGGGGCCACCGGCTACCTGCTCAAGGACACCCCCCGGGAGCGGCTGTTCCCGGCCATCCGTGCCGCCGCCCGGGGTGAGACGGTCCTGGCCCCGACAGTGGCCACCCGGCTGGTCAGCCGCATGCGCCAGCCGGCCACCGAGGCCCTCACGGCCCGGGAGGTCGAGGTCCTCGACCTGGTCGCCCGGGGCTCCAGCAACGCCGACATCGCCGCCGCCCTGTTCATCAGCGAGGCCACGGTCAAGACCCACCTGCTGCACGTGTTCGCCAAGCTCGCCGTCGACGACCGCACCGCCGCCGTGGTCGCGGCCCTCGAGCGCGGCATCATCGCCCTCCCCCGCCGCCGCTGAGGCGATTTGACCAGCGCTGCGCCGTTGCACCAGGCTCTTGCGGTCATGCTGTCGAGACGAAAGGATCCGGCGTGACCCAGTCAGACGTCAGCGCGTCCACCGACGATTCGGAGACGATCACCCCCCCATCCCCCTCCTCCCGCTCCAGCCGGGCCGAACGCAACGCGGCCGCCAGCGCCGACCTGGACCGGTCGAGGGGCAGCTTCGCGACCGCCCCGGGCGCGGCCGTGCAGCTGGCCGAGATCGAGGAGGTCGACCCGGGCACCATCTTCCAGCGGGACGGCGCCGGCTTCCCCGACTGGCTGTCGGCCAACCTTGACCGGCTGGCCAAGGAGCTCGGCCTGAGCGGCCTGCGCGAGGTCGGCCGCGACGTCGGGGTCGGCTCCTTCACCGCCGACCTGCTCGCCCAGACCGACCGCGGGCGGCGGGTCGCGATCATGAGCCACCTGGAGCCGAGCGACCACCTGCACCTCGGCCAGATGATCACCTTCGCGGCCGGCCTCGACGTCTCGGCCGTGGTCTGGATCACCACCCGCATCGGCGAGGAGCACCGGGCGGTGCTCGACTGGCTCAACCAGCACGGCGACGACGACGTGCGCTTCTTCGGCGTCGAGCTGCGCCTGCTGCGCATCGGCGGCTCCCAGCCGGGGGCGTCCTTCCACGTCGAGGCCCGCCCCAACGACTGGCAGAAGGTGATCAAGCAGCGCCAGCGGGTCGGCTCGCCGATCAACTCCCGCATGCGGGAGTTCTAGCCGGCTCAGGGCTGGGGCGGCAGGCCCCGGATCTGGGCGACGACGGCGGCGTCGTCCTCGTCCTCCTCGTCCAGGTCGACCAGGGACGCGCCGGTGTAGTCGAGGCCGTAGTGGGCGTAGAGCTCGGCCTCCTCCTGCGGCCACAGCCGACCGGCCGGGTCCATGCCGGGCGCGGCCTCGACAAAGGCGCGGTCGTACGGCACCCGCAGCTCGTTGCCGTGCTCGACCGCCTCGGCCACCGGGACGAGGCGGGTGCCGGAATCGGAACCGGCCGTGCCGAGCAGCACCCATCCAGGCTCGTCGTTCTCGGCGTCGTAGAAGACGTCGAGCACCGAGCCGAGCTTGTCCCCGGTCCGGTCGAGCACGACGCGGCCCTTCCACCTTCGCGCGACGTCAAATGCCGGCATCGCGGCCCCCCTCCACGTGCTGGTACCGCCGCGGCCGCGGCGGTAGTTGGCGTAAATGGTCAATTGCGCGGGCCCGGATATCCGGCCTCGCGTTCGGCCTTCGCCTGGTCCTCGATGCAGAAGCGGGCGGCCGGCATCGCCTCGAGGCGCTCGTCGCCGATCGGGCGGCCGCAGGCCTGGCAGCTGCCGTAGGTGCGACGGTCCAGGCGCTGGAAGGCGACCTCGATCTCCTGGAGCTCGTCCTCCACCTGCTCCAGCAGCGAGACGTTCTTCTCCATCTCGAAGGTCTCGGTGCCGCTGTCGCCCGGGTGCTGGTCGAAGCTCGACAGCTCGCCGCTGGTCTCGGAGGTCGCCTCCTCCTGCTCGCGCTGGAGGTTGTCGCGGATCCCCTGGAGCCGGGTGCGCTCCTCCTCGAGCCGCTTGCTGGCCGTGGCCTTGTCCATGGGTCTCCGGTTCCTCCTGCGTCGCCGTGGGTTCCCGGAGACGCTACCAGCCCAGCGCCTCCTGGTCCTCGGGCTCCTCCGCCTCCACGGACGGCAACGGCCCGGCGCTGGCCCTGGCCGCCGCCACTACCCTGGACAGGGCGGTGGTCAGGGCCTTGACCTCCTCGGGCTCGAGGTGGCGGGTGAAGTGCTCGTGGATGCCGCGCAGGTGGGTCGGGGCGGCCCGGCGCAGGGCGCTGCGGCCTTGGTCGGTGAGGACGGCGAACCATCCGCGGCGGTCGTCCAGGCACCGCTCACGGCGGACCAGCCCGGCCTCCACCATCCGGTCGACCAGCCGCGACAGCCCGCTCTTGGACAGCAGCACCGACGCCGACAGCTCCTGCATCCGCAGTCGCCCCTCGGGCGCCTCGGCCAGGTTGAGGAGCACGTCGTAGCGGCTCAGGGGCAGGCCGCGCTCGGCCACCAGCTCGTGCTCGAGCAGCTCGGTGACCGTGGCGTGCGCCTCCAGCAGCAGGCGCCAAGCGGACAGGGAGGCAGGATCGGGTCGGGCCGGCATCCACTTATTGTAGGTGGTCGTCCAGCTACCGACCGTCAGCAGGCTGACGACCGGGCCGACGTCGAGAGAGGCACGTTCGCTCCTCCACGCGGGCGCTCGGGGACTGTCTGGTAGGGTGTCTGGACTCCGACGACTCGGTACGCCGGCTCAAGGTTCTGGAACGTCCCCTGGTTCCAGAGGCGGACCTGGAGCGGCGGCGGCCCGACGTGTTCGTCCTCCCCTACCTGGACGGCCGCTCGACCACGCAGTTGATGAAGGAGGTAGTCCGACGTGACAGCCACTGACGGGACGGAGCGGGACCGGCGAGCGGGCTCGGTCCTTCGCGAGGCGCCCCAGCCGCGCCCGGCTGTCGTCGTGCTGCGCGCCCTCGGGCTGGGCGACCTGCTCACCGCGGTCCCGGCCCTGCGGGCCCTGGCCGACGCCTTCCCTCGCCACCCGCGCCTGCTGGCCGCCCCGGCCGTG